>CAMCNQ010000160.1 GCA_945875955.1 Limnohabitans sp. Rim8
CGCTGGGCATGGGGAATTTGCCCATGATGGTCGACTGCGTGGCGGCCATCATGCCCAGCGACATGGCGGGCAACATCACCAAGGCCAAGGCGCTGCCCACGAAGGGGATCATGGACACCACCGAGACGCTGGCCATCAGCAAAAAGAACAGGCCCGACAAGGCCAGAGGTTGGCGCCAAAACATGCGCACACCAAGAATGGCCCAATGCAGGCCGTTGCGTGCGGGAACAATTTTCAGTTGCATGGGGTCAGACGATGGCACTGGCCAAAACAGGGTGGTCTATGCGGCCACGCAACACGCGCTCGAAGTGCGTGGGGTCGTGGGGCTTGAGCATGGAGGCTTCGCGGGGCAAATGGTAGTCCCACAGGCGGGAAATCCAGAATCGCAAAGCCCCTGCACGCAAAAGGGCAGGCAGCAGCGCCCGCTCGGGCGCGCTCAAAGGGCGCGCCCGGTTGTAGGCCTGGACCATGGCCTGGGCGCGCTGGGCGTGGTGCTGTCCGGTGGGCAAATCGATGCACCAGTCGTTCAGGCAAACGGCCAAATCAAACAGCCAGCTGTCTTCGCCCGCAAAGTAAAAGTCAAAAAAACCAGTCAGCTGGTCGCCCTCAAACATGACGGTGTCGCGAAACAATTCGGCGTGCACCGGGCCCCGGGGCAAGGCGGCATAGGCGCTGCTGTGGGCGATGTGGTTTTGGTAGGCCAGCTCGCTGCGCAGCAGGGCCGCTTGATCCGGCTCCAAATGCGGCAGCACCAGGGGGGCGGTCTCGTTCCACCAGGGCAGGCCGCGCAAGTTGGGCTGGCTGCGGTTGTAGTCGGCCCCGGCCAGGTGCATGCGCGCCAGCATGTCGCCCACGGCCTGGGCGTGTACCGCTTGGGGCTGCAGCTGGCTTTGGCCCGCCAGCTTGTTGACCACGCTGGTGGGTTTGCCATTGAGCGTGAGCAACAGAGTGCCATCGCGGGTGGCCGCAGGCTCGGGCACGGGGATGCCTTTGCCCGCCAGGTGCTTCATGAAAAACAGGTAAAAAGGCAGTTGTTCTTGCGTCAAACGCTCGAACAAGGTCAGCACGTACTCACCTTGGTCGGTGGTGGCGAAATAATTGGTGTTCTCAATCCCGCCTTCGATGCCGCGCAAGGCGGTCAGCGCCCCCAGGTTCAGGGCGTTCATCAGCTGTGCAGCTTGGGATTCGGAGACTTCGGTGAATACCGCCATGAATGAAACGATCTAAGAGGTGGACTGCGGGTAAGGTGTGCCCCACAGGGCCAATCCGCAGATTGTAGAGGGGGTGCTTGAAGGCCCCCTTGAACCAAGGCTTGAGCCATGCACAATCGGGGCATGAGCGAAACGAATCCAGACCCTTCTTCCCCCCAAGCCAGCTTGTTGCTGGTTGACGGTTCCAGCTACCTGTACCGTGCTTTTCATGCCATGCCCGACCTGCGGGCCGTGCCCGGTGACCCGCAAAGTGCGGCCACCGGGGCCATTCGCGGCATGATCAACATGATGGAGCGGCTGCGCAAGGATGTACCGGCCGTCTACGCCGTGTGCGTGTTTGACGCCAAGGGCCCCACTTTCCGCGACGAACTGTACCCCGCTTACAAAGCCAACCGCAGCCCCATGCCCGACGACCTGCGCAGCCAGATTGCGCCCATCCACGAACTGGTGCGCCTGATGGGCTGGACGGTGCTGGATGTGCCCGGCGTGGAGGCGGATGATGTGATTGCCACCTTGGCCCATGTGGCGGCGCAGCAGGGCATTCGGGTCACGGTCTCCAGTGGCGACAAAGACCTGAGCCAATTGGTCAACGAACACATCACCATCATCGACACCATGAATGGCAAGGTGCGCGACGTGGCGGGCGTGACCGAAGAATTTGGCGTGCCGCCCTCACTGATGATCGATTACCAAACCCTGGTGGGCGACACGGTGGACAACGTGCCCGGGGTCAACAAGGTCGGCCCCAAGACGGCGGCCAAATGGTTGATGGAATACGGCTCACTGGACAATTTGATGCGCCATGCCGACGAGATCAAGGGCGTGGCCGGGGAAAACCTGCGCCAAGCCACCGACTGGCTGCCCAAGGGCCGGGCCCTGGTGACCATGAAAACCGACTGCGATTTGTCGGGCCATGTGCCAGGTTTGCCCTCGTTTGAGAGCCTGCACCTGCAAGCGCCGCATCAAGAAAAGCTGCTGGATTTTTACCAAACCTATGGTTTTCGCGGGCTGGTGCAGGCCATGGGGGGCGCTGCGCATGCGCCCGCCGCCAAGCCCAAAACCGCCAAGCCCAAAGATTCGGGCATGGGCGATTTGTTTGGCCAAGCGAACACCGAAGAGGCCAACGAAAAGGCCAACCCTGTACCCGGTCTGGACAACACCGCCAGCGCGGTGCAAGGCGAGTTGCAATACGACACCGTGCTGGACAGGGCCGCCTTCGACTCCTGGCTGGCCCGCATCTTACAAGCGCCGCTCACGGCCCTTGACACCGAGACCACGTCTTTGGACGCCATGCGCGCCGAGATCGTGGGCATCTCGCTGAGCGTCAAACCCGGCGAGGCGGCCTACATCCCGCTGGCCCACAACGGACCCGGTGCGCCCGAGCAACTGCCCCTGGCCGAAGTGCTGGCCAAACTCAAGCCTTGGCTGGAAAACCCGGCACATTTGAAGCTGGGCCAAAACATCAAATACGACCGCCATGTCTTGGCCAATCACGGCATCGAGGTGCAGGGCTATGCGCACGACACCATGCTGGAGAGTTATGTGCTGGAAGTGCACAAGCCGCATGGCCTCTCCAGCTTGGCCGAGCGGCATGTGGGCCGCCGGGGCGTGACGTATGAAGACCTGTGCGGCAAGGGCGCGCACCAGATCCCTTTTGCTCAGGTGGACGTGGACAAGGCCGCACACTACTCGTGTGAAGACTCGGACCAGTGCCTGGACGTGCACTTGGCTTTGTGGCCGCAGATCGAGGCGCATGCGGGGCTGAAGTACGTGTACGACTTGGAAATCGCGACCAGCGAAGCGCTCTACCGCATCGAGCGCAATGGCGTGTTGATCGACGCGCCCACGCTGGCCGCGCAAAGCCAGGCCTTGGGTGAGCGCATCGTGCAGCTGGAGACCGAGGCCTACGAGATCGCCGGTCAGCCCTTCAATCTGGCCAGCCCCAAGCAACTGGGCGAGATCTTTTTTGACAAACTGGGTTTGCCGGTGGTCAAGAAAACCGCCACCGGGGCGCGCAGCACCGACGAAGAGGTGCTGGAGAAATTGGCCGAGGACTACCCTTTGCCTGCGCGCATCTTGGAGCACCGCAGCCTGTCCAAGCTCAAGGGCACCTACACCGACAAACTGGCGCAAATGGCCTTGCCAAGCACCGGCCGGGTGCACACGCATTACGCGCAGGCAGTGGCGGTGACCGGCCGCTTGTCGAGCAACGAGCCCAATTTGCAAAACATCCCGGTGCGCACCTTGGAGGGCCGCAAGGTGCGCGAGGCCTTTGTGTCCCCGGCGGGTTGCGTGATTGCGAGTGCCGATTACAGCCAGATTGAATTGCGCATCATGGCGCACCTGAGCGACGACCCGGCTTTGCTCAAAGCCTTTCACGAAGGCTTGGACGTGCACAAGGCCACCGCCGCCGAGGTGTTTGGCATGACGCCCGACACGGTGAGCAGCGAGCAGCGCCGCTACGCCAAGACCATCAACTTTGGCCTGATCTACGGCATGAGTGCTTTTGGCCTTGCCAAGGCGCTCACCATCGACAACACGGCAGCCAAAAACTACATCACCCGCTACTTCGAGCGCTTTGCCGGTGTCAAGCACTACATGGACGCCACCCGCGGACAGGCCAAGGCCCTGGGTTATGTCGAGACCGTGTTTGGCCGCCGCTTGGTGCTGCCAGAGATCAACAGCCCCAACGGCCCGCGCCGCGCCGGGGCCGAACGCGCTGCCATCAACGCGCCCATGCAGGGCACGGCGGCCGATTTGATCAAGCTGAGCATGGTGGCGGTGCAAAAAGCGCTGGACGAACAGGGCAAGCAGACCAAGGTGATCATGCAGGTGCACGACGAACTGGTGTTCGAGGTGCCTGAATCAGAAGTGGCATGGGTGCGCACCGAGGTGCCGCGCATCATGGCGGCTGTGGCCGACCTGAAAGTGCCGCTGCTGGCCGAGGTGGGCTTTGGGCCCAACTGGGAGCAGGCCCACTGAAGCTTATTTTTTGGCTTTGAAATCCGCGACACTTTTCTTCAGATCGCGGAGTTCTTCGCAACCAAAAAAGCACGCCTTTTCCAGCCGCTGCAGCAGGGCTTGGGCGCCTGGTAAATCATTTTTCATCAGCATCAATTCACCGTAGTACTCCAACGCGCCACGGTGTTTGGGGTCTTTGTCCAAGGCCATCTTGTAGTGCTTTTCGGCAGCAGGCAAATCTGGGGGTGTCTTTTTGCGCATGCTGTAACCCATCAGGTTGTGCCAGTCGGCCGAGGCTTTCTCATCGGATTGGTTCAGCACCTGGATGGCCAAATCGTAATTTTTCGCCTCAATGGCTTGCCGAGTTTGCCCAAGCCAAGTGGCGGTGGCAGGTCCGGGCGCGGGGGCTGTGTCGGCGGCCATGCTGGCCAAAGAGAGGGCCCAAAGGATGGCAAAGGCGATTGATTTTTTCATTTTGCGGTGTTTCAGTCAGGGGTGAATTCAAAAAACGGTGTTGGCGTTCCATGTGGGCATTTTCTGCATGGCCTTCAAACAGTCAGGCGGGTTTTCAAGGCATTGAGAGGGCGGTCGTGAACTGAGGCCCAATGGGGAGCAGGCGCATGGAGGCTCACTTTTTGGCTTTGAAATCGGCCATGCTTTTTTGCAGGTCGCGCAGTTCTTCGCAGCCCGAAGGGCAAGCACTTTCCAGGCGTTTGAGCAGGGATTCTGCGCCGGCCACATCGTTTTTCAATAAAAACAACTCGCCGTAATACTCCAAGGCGCCCAGGTGCTGGGGGTTGATTTTCAACGCCGCTTGGTAGTGCTGCTCTGCCGCCTGCAACTGGGGAGGTGTTTTCAAGCGCAGGCTAAAACCCATCAAGTTGTGCCAATCGGCCGATCGCTTCTCATCGGCTTGGGTCAGAACACGGATGGCCGCATCGTAGTTTTTCATTTCAATGGCTTGCCGCGCTTGGCTGAACCATGCGGGTGGGGCGTCATCGGCGGTGCTGTCTCGGGCCATGCAAGACAATGAAAAGGCCAAGATCGTGCAAAGGGTCAACAGTTTTTTCATGTGGATGTGACGCCAGAGTGGTGTGATTCTTCCGCAAGTTTATCGGCTTGCCACAGCGGCATCTTTTGCATGGCCTTCAAAAAGCGGGGAGAATTTTCAAAGTTTTCCAGCCACAAACGCAAGGCCGACCACGCTTGTGCTGAGAACCAGGCGGGGTCAACATGCGCAAATTGCCGGACAAAAGGGGCGAGGGCGGCGTCGGCAAGGCCCCAATGCGGCCCGTGCAAAAAATCCTGTTTTTGCAAATGCGCGTTGACCTGCCAAAGAAATACGCCACCTGAATCTCGATCCTGAACGCCTGTGGTGAGTTGAAAACGCTGGGGGTATTTGT
Source organism: Limnohabitans sp. Rim8 (assembly GCA_945875955.1). Taxonomy (GTDB): domain Bacteria; phylum Pseudomonadota; class Gammaproteobacteria; order Burkholderiales; family Burkholderiaceae_C; genus Limnohabitans_A. The sequence continues at coordinate 5,576 of CAMCNQ010000160.1, forward strand.
AGCGGTCCAAGTGCTGTTTGAAAAGCCCATCGCTGCAAGCAATCCACGCCATAGCGGCGTCCATGTCTTCTTGCCTGGCAGGCAGCCAGCCCAAGGGGTCATGTTGACCCAGTGCCCAAAGCATGATGTCCAAACTTTGGTCCAGCACCTGCTGTCCCTGCGCGTTCGCCAGCCAAAGCACGGGGACGGTGCCCTTGGGCGACAAGGTGAGCATGTGCTCGGGCTTGTTTTTCAGCACGATTTCACGGTGTTCGTAGGCCACCTGGCTCACTTGCAATGCCATGCGCGCCCGCATGGCATAAGGGCACCGGCGAAACGAATACAAAACAGGCAGGACTGTGTCGAGCATGGCCAGAGTTTAAAGGCCCGGTGGTGTGCAAAACAAAAACAGCTGTGCCAAGATAAGATGGCTTTTTTGTTTCAACATTTGGAGACCCGCCTTGAACAACAACCTGATAGAAGACACGCAAGCCTTGCATGGCGGGCGTGTGAACGCCGCCGGCACCACCCGCCGCGTGGCATTGCAAGCCGCCCTGGGTGTCGGTTACGCCGCAGCCGCCATGCCCATCATGGCCCAAACCGCCATCAAAACCCCGTCTGCGGGTTTGGTGACTGGCGAAGTGACCATCGATGTGAACGGCTTCAAAATGCCCGCTTACCGCAGCGCGCCAGAAGGCAAGACCGGTTTGCCCGTGGTGCTGGTGATTTCTGAAATCTTTGGTGTGCATGAGTACATCGCCGATGTCACCCGCCGCTTGGCCCAAGCCGGTTACATGGCCATTGCGCCCGAATTGTTTGTGCGCCAGGGGGACGCCTCTTCCTATGGCGAAATCGCCAAGCTGCAGGCCGAGGTGATCTCCAAGGTGCCAGACGCCCAAGTCATGGCCGACTTGGACGCCGCCGTGGCTTGGGCAGGTGCCAACGGGGGAAACACCGACAAACTGGCAATCACTGGTTTTTGCTGGGGCGGTCGCATCACTTGGCTGTGTTCGGCGCACCAAGCCAAGATCAAGGCGGGCGTGGCCTGGTATGGCCGATTGGTGGGCAATGCCACAGGGCCAACGCCCACACACCCGATTGATTGGGCCGACAAAATCAAGGCCCCGGTGCTGGGGCTTTATGGCGGGGCCGACACGGGCATCCCGCTTGATTCCGTTGATAAGATGAAGGCTGCTTTGGCGCAAGGCCCTGCGGCTGCAAAAGCCAGTGAGTTTGTGGTTTATCCTGAGGCCCCACACGCTTTTCATGCCGACTACCGGGGGAGTTTTCGCAAGCCGGCCGCGGAAGATGGCTGGCAGCGCTTGTTGGCCTGGCTCAAACGCCAGGGTGTGGCCTGATTGTGGGTATTGACAGCCGCCCTGAGGGGCGGTTTGTTTTGAGAGGTGCTTGGGTGCCCCGGGAATGAAAATGCTTTTTTTGTCCATCTTGATCGGGACCTTGGTCGCCGGAATCGGCAGTGTCTGGCTGGCCGCCTGGCTGAGCTTTGGCGTTTTGAGCCGCT
>CAMCNQ010000161.1 GCA_945875955.1 Limnohabitans sp. Rim8
TTGGTGCCCCAGATCGCCACCGGGGGCTTGCTGGCCATTTCTTTCGCCGCTTGCAAGGCACCGGCCACCAAGGCTTCGTGGGTGTCAAACACTTGGGTCACCAAGCCGTGGGCCAGGGCTTGGGCTGCGGGCATGCGCCGCCCGGTGTAGGCCAGCTCTTTGACCAAGCCCATGGGCAAAAGCTTGGGCAGGCGCTGCAGGGTGCCCACGTCGGCCACCATGCCGATGTTGATTTCCTGGATGCAAAAGAAGGCGTCCGCCGTGGCGTAGCGGATGCAGCAGGCGGTGACCATGTCGACCGCGCCGCCGATGCAGCCGCCGTGGATGGCGGCGATCACCGGAATGCGCATCGTCTCCAGCAGGGTGAACGTGGCTTGCATGTCGGTGAGCGAATCAAAAATGGCGGCGCGCCCTTCGGGGCTGTGGTCGTCCATTTGGATGGCGCTGCTGAAGGTGTCCAAAGACATGCCGGCTGAAAAATGCTTGCCGGTACTGGAGATGACCAAGGCGCGCGCCTCGCCCGCTGTGTGCAGTTGCTTGAGCACCGCGTCCAACTCTTTCCAAAAGGTCGGCCCCATGGTGTTCAAGGCCTCGGGGCGGTTCAGCACCAAGTGGGCGACGTGATGCTCAATCGAGAGGGAAAAGCAGCTGAGTTTGTCCATGTTCATTCACCTGAGAAGAGGAGTTGCCAATCGTTTCACTGTAGGGCGTCACGGCGGCTGGCGCTGTCCCTTGCTTGACCAGCGAGCCCACCCGAACCCCCAACAAGCGCAGGCGGCGCGTTAAATCCACCCGTTTCAGGCATTGCCCGGCCACCTGGCGGATGGTGGCCGCGTCGGCGGTGTACGCATCCAAGGTCTGGTCGCGGGTGACGCTTTGGAAGTTGTCGTAACGCAGCTTGATGCCAATGGTTTTGCCCTCGTAGCCTTTGCGCTGCAGGTCGGCGGCCACTTGCTGGCACAAGCGGGTGAAGACCGTGCCCAGTTCTTCACGGTCGCGCACGGCGTGCAGGTCGCGTTCAAAGGTGGTTTCGCGGCTCATGCTGACGGGCTCGCTTTCAGTTTCTATGGGGCGCTCGTCGCGGCCCCACGCCGATTCGTGCAGCCAAGCGCCGTAGCTTTTGCCAAAGTTTTCAATCAGCCAGTGTTGTTCACGCGCCGCCAGGTCACCAATGGTGTGGATGCCAAAACTTTTGAGCTTTTCATCGGCTTTGGGGCCCACGCCATTGATCTTGCGGCAGTCCAGCGGCCAGATCAGGGTTTGCAGATCGGCCTCGTGCACGATGGAGATGCCCTTGGGTTTGTTGAACTCGTTGGCCATTTTGGCGATCAGTTTGTTCGGCGCCACGCCAATCGAGCAGGTCAGCCCGGTGGCGTCAAAAATGCTTTTTTGGATCAGGCGCGCCAGTACCCGGCCGCCTTCGCGCTGGCCGCCGGGCACGTGGGTGAAGTCAATGTAGACCTCGTCCACGCCCCGGTCTTGCATCACGGGCGCGATGTCCAGGATGATGCTTTTGAAGCTGCGCGAGTAATGCCGGTAACGCTCAAAATCCACTGGCAACAAAATGGCCTGTGGGCAGAGCTTGGCGGCCTTCATCAGGCCCATGGCCGAGCCGATGCCGAACTGTCGCGCCGGGTAGGTGGCTGTGGTGATGACACCGCGCCCGGTGTAGCCTTCGATGCGCGGGAAAAAGTCGATCGGAATGCGGTCCAGCCTGTCGGCAAAAGTGGCTTCGGTCCAGTCGTTGTCGGGGTAGGCCGCCTGCAGCTTTCCCAGCAAATCGTCTTGTTTGCGCCTGCCGCCGCCAATGACCACTGGCAAGCCCTTGAGTTGCGGGTAGCGCAGCAGTTCGCAAGACGCGTAAAACGCGTCCATGTCGAGGTGGGCGATGCGGCGCGGCAAGGCGGCGCTGGGCGTGGTGGCTAAAGAGGCGCAATCGGTTGACACCGGCCAAGGATAACGCCAAGTCACGGGCGCTTGGCTGGGCATTAACATGTCAGCGGAGAGTTAAAAAAGAAAGGGAGTGTTATGAAAATCAAAACAGCAAACAAGGGCTTTCTCGGGCGGCGCATGACGGGGCTTAGGTGGGCGCAAAGGTGGGCACTCATGTCGCTGCTGACGGGGGCTCTTATGGCCTGCACCTCGGGCCAAGCGCCCCAAGCCGAGCCGGTCTGGACGCCGCAGGCTTTGCCAGGCAGTCAGTGGGTCGACGCCGGGCCCACGGTGGGGCCGTCACCCGTCAGGCTGAATTTTTCCAAATCGGGCGGTATTTCTGGCAAGGGCGCTTGCAACGCTTTCAACGGCGTGTTCGAGCTGGCGGGCGAGTCGGTGCGTTTGTCGCAAGTGGCTTCGACCCGCATGTTTTGTACGCCAGAAGCGGCCATGGCCCACGAAAACAAGTTCTTCCAGGCCCTGAACCAGACCCGTTCGGCACGCCAGCAGCGGGGCTGGCTTGTGCTGCTGGACGAGGCAGGCCAGGTGCTTTGGCGTTTCAAGCCCGCCAACTGAAGGCTCAGGCTGTGGGGTAAGTGCCTGGCAGCAAGATGTTGGTGCCCACCGTCTGGATGTCGGTGTGGCCGCAAAAGGCCATGGTCACGTCCAGCTCTTTGTGGATGATTTGCAGGGCTTTGGTCACGCCCGCTTCGCCCATGGCACCCAGGCCATAGACCATGGCCCGGCCGATCATGGTGCCTTTGGCGCCCAAAGCCCAGGCCTTGAGCACGTCTTGGCCCGAGCGTATGCCGCCGTCCATCCAGACTTCGATCTGGCTGCCCACGGCTGCAACTATGGATGGCAAGGCCTCGATGCTGCTGGGTGCGCCGTCGAGTTGGCGGCCGCCGTGGTTGCTCACCACAATCGCGTCGGCACCGCTGGCCACGGCCAGTTTGGCGTCTTCCACGTCCATGATGCCTTTGAGGATGAGCTTGCCGCCCCATTGCTTTTTGACCCAGGCGATGTCTTCCCAGTTGAGCGTTGGGTCAAACTGTTCGTTGGTCCAAGAGGCCAGCGACTTCATGTTGGTCACGGCCTTGACATGGCCCACCAGGTTGCCAAAAGTGTGGCGGCGGGTGCCCGCCATGCCCAAACACCAGCGCGGCTTGGTCATCAGGTTGATGATGTTGGCGATGGTCGGGCGGGGCGGCGCGCTCAGGCCGTTTTTCAGGTCTTTGTGGCGTTGGCCGATCACCTGCAAATCGAGGGTGAGCACCATGGCGCTCACCTTGGCCGCCTTGCAGCGGTCGATCATGCGGGCCATGGCTTCGCGGTCGCGCATCATGTACAGCTGAAACCAAAACGGCGCTTGGGTGTGGGCTGCGATGTCTTCTATGGAGCAGATGCTCATGGTCGACAAGGTGAAGGGGATGCCAAACTTTTTGGCCGCCATGGCCGCGTGCATTTCGCCGTCGGCATGCTGCATGCCCGTCAGGCCCACGGGGGCGATGCAGACTGGCATCTTGGTGTCTATGCCCACCATTTGGGTGGCGGTGCTGCGGTTTTCCATGTTCACGGCCACGCGCTGGCGCAGCTTGATTTTTTGAAAATCGCTTTCGTTGGCGCGGTAGGTGCCTTCGGTCCAAGAGCCGCTGTCGGCGTAGTCGTAGAACATGCGTGGCACGCGCTTTTCGGCCAATACGCGCAGGTCTTCGATGTTGGTGATCACGGGCATGGTTTGTCTCCTGGGGCTTTTGAAGGGTGCAAGTCAACCATCGTAGCCGCTGGCGCTGGCCCTGCTTGTGAAACTTGGGCCCCAGCGATTGAAATTTATGGTGTTGGCCCCTTTTGTCCTTCAGCCGTGGGGTTTGGCCTTGACGAAGGCACCGCCTTGGTAAACGGCCGCCGGGTCCTGCCGATCGATGGTTTGCTGGCGGGCTTCGACGGCTGGGCGGAACACATCGGAAGAGTCCAATGCTCGGTAGCCAACGTGCTTGGCATGGGTGTTGTCCCACCAAGTGGTCTGGTTGTCCGACATGCCGTAAATGATGCTGTGGCCCACGATGGGCGCGGTCAGTGCCGACACGACCAGTCGTTCCAGGTCGTCAAAACTCAGCCATGTGGCCAGCATGCGCCGGTCTTTGGGCTCGGCGTATGAAGAGCCAATGCGCAGGCTGACGGTCTCAATGCCCCAGCGGTCCCAATACAGTTGCGCCAAGTCCTCGCCAAAGGCTTTGGACAGACCATAAAAACCATCGGGTTTGGGCGGCATGCGGGTGTTGACCACCTCGTCCTGGCGGTAAAAGCCGGTGACGTGGTTGGAGCTGGCAAACACGATGCGCGGCACCCCTTGCAGCCGCGCGGCTTCGTACAGGTTGACCATGCCCACGATGTTGCCCGCCAAGATGGGCTCCCAGGGCTGCTCGGTCGACACCCCACCCATGTGCACCACGGCGCTCACGCCTTGAAGCAGGGCCAGCATCTGGTCTTTGTCTTCCAGCGATGCGAGTTGCACTTCTTCGCCCGCGCCAGCAGGGGCCAGCTCGCGGCGGTGGCTCACGCGCAGCACATCGCAATAGGCTTTCAGGCGCGGGCGCAGTTCTTGGCCCAAATTGCCGCCAGCGCCCGTGAGCAACAAGCGGGGAAATCGGACGGTGGAGGCGGGGGTGTTCAGCATGTGTGGTCCAGTGTTCAGGATTTGAATCGGCCGGCCAAGGCGGTGGCGCTGTCGCGCAGCAGGTTTTGGTCGGCGCCCACGGCCACAAACAAGCAGCCTTGGGCCACGTAGTGTTTGGCCAGCGCTTCGTCGCCCGTCAAGATGCCCGCAGCCTTGCCACAGGCGCGTATGCGGGCAATCGATTCGTCAATGACTTTGAGCACATCGGGGTGCTTGGGGTTGCCCAAGTGGCCCAGGGCCGCCGACAAGTCGCCGGGGCCAATGAACACGCCATCGACGCCGTCCACGTTGGCAATGGCTTCGATGTTGTCCAGGCCTTGCAGGGTTTCGACCTGCAGCAGCAGGCAAATTTCTTCGCTGCTGTGGTGGGCATAGCCTTTCACGCGGCCATAGTGGCTGGCCCGCGGCGCGCCCGCATAGCCACGCACGCCGTGCGGCGGGTAGCGGGTGTAGGAGACGGCCTGCTTAGCCTCTTCTTGCGTTTGGATATAGGGCACCAGCAGGCTTTGCACGCCCACATCCAGCAAGCGCTTGAAGGTCACCATGTCGTTCCATGGCGGGCGCACGATGGTGGTGGTGGGGCTGCCTTTCATGGCTTGCAGTTGTGCCACGATTTCGGGCAGGTCGTTGGGCGAATGCTCCATGTCCAGCAGCAACCAATCAAAGCCGCAGTGGGCCAAAATTTCGGTGCTGATGTTGCTGCACAAATGCGACCACAGGCCGATTTGTTTTTGCCCGGTCTGGATGGCGTGTTTGAAATGGTTGATGGGCATGTCCATGACGGGTTTCCTTAAGCGGCAGGTGTGGGGTTGGGGCTGATCTGGAAATTGGCGGCGATCTCCAGCGCACGCACGATGCCCGAATGGTCCCAGGCCGCGCCGCCGTGGGCGACGCAGCTGCTCATCAGTTGTTGCGTGTTGGCCGTGTTGGGCAGGCTCAGGCCCATGGCCTTGGCGCCTTCCAGCGCCAGGTTCAGGTCCTTTTGGTGCAGCTCGATGCGAAAGCCCGGGTTGAAGGTGCGCTTGATCATGCGTTCGCCGTGCAGCTCCAAAATGCGGCTGGTGGCCAAGCCCCCCATCAGCGCTTGGCGCACTTTGGCCGGGTCGGCCCCGGCCTTGGCGGCAAACAACAGGGCTTCACCCACGGCTTCTATGTTCAGAGCCACGATGATTTGGTTGGCCACCTTGCAGGTTTGGCCGCTGCCGTTGTCACCGATCAGGGTGATGTTTTTGCCCATCAGCGCAAACAGCGGCTGCACCTTGTTGAAGGTGGCTTCAGAGCCGCCGACCATGATGGTGAGGCTGGCCGCTTTGGCGCCCACTTCGCCGCCGGAGACAGGGGCATCCAGATAGTCGCAGCCCAGTGCGTTGATCTTGGCTGCGAAGGCCTTGGTGGCGATGGGGGAGATGGAGCTCATGTCCACCACCGTTTTGCCTGCGGTGAGGCCTTTGGCCACACCTTGCTCGCCAAACAGCACGTCTTCCACATGCGGGGTGTCAGGCACCATGGTGAAGACGATGTCGGCTTTTTGCGCGACTTCGGCGGGGCTGGCGCATGCCTGGGCGCCATGCGCCACAACGCCTGCGGGCACGCCGCTGCGCGAAAAAGCAAAGACTTCGTGGCCGCCGGCCAGCAAATGCCCGGCCATGGGCGCACCCATGATGCCAAGGCCAATGAATCCGAGTTTCATTTTTTTCCTTTGAAATTTGGCCCCGTGCTCAGCGCACCATGCAGGGCATCTTGTTGTTGAAGGTCCAGTTGGGGATCAGGTACTGCATGGCGATGGCGTCGTCGCGTGCGCCCAGGTCGTGTTGTTGGTAGAGCTGGTTCGCTTGCATCACCGCATCCATGTCCACTTCGATGCCCAAGCCGGGTTTGGCGGGCACATCGACATAGCCGGCCTTGATTTGCAGCGGGTCTTTGGTGAGGAACTGGCCGTCTTGCCAAATCCAGTGCGTGTCGATGGCTGTGACCTTGCCGGGTGCGGCCGCCGCGCACTGGGTGAACATGGCCAGCGAGATGTCAAAGTGGTTGTTGGAGTGCGAGCCCCAAGTCAGGTCGTACATCTGGCACAGCTGGGCCACGCGCACCGAGCCTTGCAGCGTCCAGAAATGCGGGTCGGCCAGCGGGATGTCGACCGACTGCAGCTGGATGCTGTGGGCCATTTCGCGCCAGTCGGTGGCGACCATGTTGGTGGCGGTCGGCAGGCCGGTGGCGCGGCGGAACTCGGCCATCACCTCGCGGCCTGAAAAAACGCCCTCTGCGCCGCAGGGGTCTTCGGCATAGGCCATGGTGTTGCGGTGGTCGCGCAGCAGGCGAATGGCGTCTTTGAGCAGCCAGCCACCATTGGGGTCCAGGGTGATGCGGGCCTTGGGAAAGCGCTCATGCAAAGCCACACTGGCCTCGACTTCTTCTTCGCCGCGCAGCACGCCGCCCTTGAGCTTGA
>CAMCNQ010000162.1 GCA_945875955.1 Limnohabitans sp. Rim8
CATCCCCGTCGCCCGAGTTGAAGTCACTCAAATTGGTGAACAGTGCATTTCTTGTTTTTTGCCTGCGAAACCAGTCCAGCATGGTGTTGGACAGGATGCGCTGAAACAGCAGCGGCAGCTCGGCAACAGGCTTGTCTGCGTAATTGGTGCACAGCTTGATCATGCTGTCTTGCAAGATATCAAGGGCCGCATCTTCGTTCCGGACATGGTAATAAGCGCGTTTGAACGCCTTTTTTTCCATGTTTTTCAGAAATTCTGAGAGTTCAGAGTCGGATGCCAACTTTTTTCAGCGCTCGCATCAGCGGTGCTTTTGCCTGTATTTGAGGGGGTGAACTCGTTAGCCTCAGGGCTGAAGTTCGAACGGTGCGAATTATGGCATCAGTGGCTTGGTCCGAATCTGTTTTGAAAGTGCTTTTTACAAATGCGATAATGCGCGATTGCAATTGAAAAAAAGCAAACGGATCACCGTCCGGCACTTTTACAGTTTGGTGCCCATGTCTGTGGTCTTAAGTCCCAAAGCCACTTCAAAAGAGTCGAGCCCAGGGGCACCCAAGGTTTTTCGTTAGAGAAATTCACAAAGGTTGAATATGGAAATGAACAAGGCCAATTCGGCCAATACACTCGCGGGCGCTCAAGAGTTGCGCGGCGCAGAAATCCTCGTCAAAGCGCTCCAAGCAGAAAACGTGCAGTACATCTGGGGCTATCCCGGTGGCGCCGTTTTGCACATCTACGACGCGCTTTACAAACAAGACACCATGCAGCACATTTTGGTGCGTCACGAGCAGGCAGCCGTGCACGCGGCCGATGGCTTTGCCCGTGCGACGGGCGAAGTAGGGGTGGCTTTGGTCACCTCTGGCCCAGGCCTGACCAATGCAGTGACCGGTATCGCCACCGCCTACATGGACAGCATTCCGATGGTGATCATCAGCGGGCAGGTGCCCACCGCTGCGATTGGCCTGGACGCGTTCCAAGAATGCGACACCGTGGGCATCACCCGACCGATCGTCAAGCACAACTTCTTGGTCAAAGATGCCAAGGACATGGCCGAGGTCATGAAAAAGGCCTTCCACATCGCCCGCAGTGGCCGTCCCGGCCCTGTGGTGGTGGACGTTCCGAAAGACGTGTCTTTCAATAAAGTCTCGTATTCGGGCTACCCCGAGTCGGTGGAGATGCGCTCATACAACCCAGTGCGCAAAGGCCACGGCGGTCAGATCCGCAAGGCATTGCAGTTGTTGATGTCGGCCAAGCGCCCTTACATCTACACGGGTGGTGGCGTGCTGCTGAGCAATGCCAGTGCCGAATTGCGTGCTTTGGTGGACATGCTGAACGCGCCGGTCACCAACACCTTGATGGGTTTGGGCGCTTTCCCGGCCACTGACCGCCGTTTCTTGGGCATGCTGGGCATGCATGGCACCCTCGAAGCCAACAATGCCATGCAAAACTGCGATGTGCTGCTGGCCGTGGGGGCTCGTTTTGACGACCGTGTGATTGGCAACCCCAAGCACTTCGCCTCAGTGGACCGCAAGATCATCCACATCGACATCGACCCGTCCAGCATTTCCAAGCGCGTTAAGGTGGACGTGCCGATTGTGGGCGACGTGAAAGACGTGCTGACTGAACTCATGGGCATGATGCGTGAGTCCGGGCTCAAGCCAGATGCACAGGCATTGGCCCAGTGGTGGGAAACCGTCGAAGGCTGGCGCAGCCGAGACTGCATGAAGTACGACAACAGCAATGCCCTCGTCATCAAGCCGCAAAAAGTCATCGAGACTTTGTGGGAGATGACCAAGGATGCGGACGCCTACATCACCTCGGACGTGGGCCAGCACCAGATGTGGGCAGCGCAGTACTACAAGTTCAATGAACCGCGTCGCTGGATCAACTCCGGTGGTCTGGGCACCATGGGCGTAGGCATTCCCTATGCCATGGGCATCAAACTGGCCAAACCCGACAGCGAAGTGTTTTGCGTGACGGGCGAGGGTTCGGTGCAGATGTGCATCCAGGAACTCTCGACCTGCCTGCAGTACAACACGCCCATCAAAGTTGTGTCCCTGAACAACGGTTATTTGGGCATGGTGCGCCAGTGGCAGGAGATTGATTACTCCGGTCGTTACAGCCACAGCTACATGGACGCTTTGCCCAACTTTGTGAAGTTGGCCGAAGCCTATGGCCACGTTGGCATCTTGGTTGAAAAACCAGAGGATGTGGAGCCCGCCTTGCGCGAAGCCCGCAGGCTCAAGGACCGCACTGTTTTCCTGGACATTCGAACGGACCCCACCGAAAACGTGTTCCCCATGGTGCAGGCTGGCAAGGGCATCACCGAGATGATCATGGGCGCGGAGGATCTGTAATCATGAAACACATCATTGCTGTATTGATTGAAAACGAGGCGGGCGCTTTGTCCCGCGTGGTGGGGCTGTTTTCGGCCCGTGGCTACAACATCGAGTCATTGACCGTGGCCCCGACCGAAGACCCCAGCCTCTCACGCATGACCATCCAGACCACCGGTTCAGACGATGTGATTGAGCAAATCACCAAACACCTGAACCGCCTGATCGAGGTGGTCAAGGTGGTGGACCTGACCGAAGGCGCCTATACCGAGCGCGAGCTGATGCTTGTGAAGGTGCGTGCTGTGGGCAAGGAACGCGAAGAAATGAAACGCATGGCCGACATCTTCCGTGGCCGTGTGATTGATGTCACCGACAAGAGCTACACCGTGGAGCTCACGGGTGACCAATCCAAGAACGACGCCTTTTTGGAGGCGATCGACCGCAGCGCCATTTTGGAGACCGTGCGCACAGGTGCGTGCGGTATCGGGCGCGGCGAGCGCATCCTGCGCGTCTAAACCCACCCATTGAACCTGTTTATTCCTAAGGAGAACCCTGTGAAAGTTTTTTACGACAAAGATTGTGATTTGAGCGTCATCAAGGGCAAGACCGTTGCCATCATTGGTTACGGCTCGCAAGGCCATGCGCACGCCCAAAACCTGAATGACAGCGGTGTCAAGGTGGTGGTCGGTCTGCGCAAAGGTGGCGCATCTTGGGACAAAGTTGGCAAAGCTGGCCTGACCGTGATGGAAGTCAACGATGCGGTCAAAGCTGCTGACGTGGTCATGATCTTGTTGCCTGACGAAATGATCGCTGATGTCTACACCAACAATGTGGCCCCCAATATCAAGCAAGGTGCTTCGCTGGCTTTTGCCCACGGCTTCAACGTGCATTACAACCAGGTCGTCCCCCGCGAAGACTTGGACGTGTGGATGGTCGCTCCTAAAGCCCCAGGCCACACCGTGCGCAACACCTACACCCAAGGCGGCGGTGTGCCCCACTTGGTGGCGATTCACCAAGACAAGAGCGGCAAGGCCCGTGCTTTGGCGCTGAGCTACGCCATGGCCAACGGTGGCGGCAAGGCCGGCATCATCGAAACCAACTTCAAAGAAGAGACCGAAACCGACTTGTTCGGTGAGCAGGCTGTTTTGTGCGGTGGCGCTGTCGAGCTGATCAAGATGGGCTATGAGACTTTGGTGGAAGCCGGTTATGCGCCTGAAATGGCCTACTTTGAATGCTTGCACGAGCTCAAACTGATCGTTGACCTGATCTACGAAGGTGGCATTGGCAACATGAACTACTCGATATCGAACAACGCCGAGTATGGCGAGTACGTGAGCGGACCTGAAGTGATCAACGAGCAAAGCCGTCAAGCCATGCGCAACGCTTTGAAGCGCATTCAGACCGGAGAGTACGCCAAGATGTTCATTTTGGAAGGCCGAACCAATTACCCCAGCATGACAGCGCGCCGTCGCTTGACTTCTGAGCATTCCATTGAAGTTGTGGGCGCCCAATTGCGCGCCATGATGCCTTGGATTGCCAAGAACAAACTGGTTGACAAGAGTCGCAACTGATCAGCACCTTGGGTGATTTTAAAAAAGGCCACTGAGGTGGCCTTTTTCAATGGGCCCGGCCGCTGGCTTAAACTCACTGACCTGCAGGTTTGCGCAGTGAGCCCTTCTACAGGATGAGAAGATGAACAAAGCAACGGAAAAGACGCAAGACATGGAGGTCACACCGCCTGTGCGCAAGCCTTCCAAAGGCATTTACATGTTGCCCAACATGATCACCTTGGCCGCCCTGTTTGCGGGTTTCTATGCAGTGATCATGGCGATCAATGGGCGTTTTGAATTGGCAACAATGGGGATTTTCAGCGCCATGATCTTGGACAGTCTGGACGGCCGCGTGGCCCGCATGACCAACACCCAAAGTGCCTTTGGCGAGCAGATGGACTCGTTGTCGGACATGGTGTCTTTTGGCGCAGCGCCAGCCTTGATTGCCTATGTCTGGACCCTCAAAGGCCTGGGGCGATGGGGCTGGATTGCTGCCTTCGTTTATTGCGCCTGTGCGGCTTTGCGCCTGGCGCGCTTTAACGTCAACACGTCGGTTGTCGACAAGCGCTACTTCCAGGGTCTGCCTTCGCCTGCAGCCGCAGCCTTGGTGATGGGCTTTGTGTGGATCATGTTTGAGAATTCCGTTGCCGCCAAAACAGTGGCATGGGGCATGTTTGCGGTGTGTTTGTTTGCCGGCTTGACCATGGTGACGAATGTGCCTTTTTACAGCTTCAAAGACATGCACATGAAAAAAAGCGTGCCGTTTGCGACCCTCGTCGCGGTCGCCTTGGGCATCGCGGTGGTCAACATCGATCCACCCACCGTGTTGTTTGCGGTTTTTGTGCTGTATGGTTTGAGTGGCTATGTGATCTATGTTTGGCGCAAAGCCAAGGGGCAGCCCACCAGCATGATCAGCACATCGACCGACGAGCCCGAAGAGCGTGGTTTACACCAATGATGTCAAGTGAAGGACAGACTTCTTTTGATCTGTGCTAAAGTCATTGTATGAACATGAATTTGATTGATCTACTGCTACTGCCCATCGGGCGGGACATGTAGCGCACGCAAACATTTTCCCAAAAGGCCCGTATGCCATCCGCAACGGGCCTTTTGCATTTTTGCTTGGATTTGCGGTTTTTTGAATTGACCAGGAGTGAACATGGCTGATAAATTGATTATTTTCGACACGACTTTGCGCGACGGCGAACAGTCGCCCGGCGCCTCCATGACCCGCGACGAAAAGTTGCGCATTGCGCGTCAATTGGAGCGACTGCGCGTGGATGTCATCGAGGCTGGCTTTGCGGCCAGTTCCAATGGGGACTTTGAGGCCGTTAAAACAATTGCCGAAGCCATCAAGGATGTCACCATTTGCTCACTTTCCCGAGCCAATGACCGTGACATTTCCCGCGCCGCTGAAGCGCTCAAAGGGGCCAACAGCGGGCGCATCCACACCTTCATTGCCACTTCCCCCTTGCACATGGAAAAGAAATTGCGCATGACACCCGACCAGGTGTTTGAGCAAGCCAAGCAGTCGGTGCGTTTTGCGCGAAATCTGGTGGGCGATGTTGAGTTCAGCCCTGAAGATGGTTACCGCAGCGACATGGATTTTTTGTGCCGCATTCTCGAAGCGGTGATTGCCGAAGGGGCCACCACCATCAACGTACCCGATACCGTGGGTTATGCTGTGCCTGAACTTTATGGCGAATTCATTCGCACACTGCGCGAGCGCATCCCCAACTCGGACAAAGCCATCTGGTCAGTGCACTGCCACAATGACTTGGGTATGGCCGTGGCCAACTCCTTGGCCGGCGTCAAAATTGGCGGAGCCCGCCAGGTGGAGTGCACCATCAACGGTTTGGGTGAGCGCGCAGGCAATTGCTCTTTGGAGGAAGTGGTCATGGCCGTGAAAACCCGGCGTGACTATTTTGGTTTGGATTTGGGCATTGACACCAGCCACATCGTCGCCGCCAGCCGCATGGTCAGCCAAACCACCGGTTTTGTGGTTCAGCCCAACAAGGCGGTCGTCGGGGCCAACGCCTTTGCCCATGCTTCAGGTATCCATCAAGATGGCGTGCTCAAGGCCAGGGACACCTATGAAATCATGCGCGCTGAAGATGTGGGTTGGACCACCAACAAAATCGTTTTGGGCAAACTCAGCGGGCGCAACGCCTTTAAACAACGTTTGCAGGATTTGGGTGTCACTTTGGACAGCGAGACCGAAATCAACAACGCTTTTGCCAAATTCAAGGAATTGGCCGACCGCAAAAGCGAGATTTTTGACGAGGATATTTTGGCTTTGGTGGGCGATGAAAGCATCACGGCTGCCAAGGAGCAGTATGGCTTTGTTTCCATGGCCCAACACAGTGAGACTGGGGAGCGCCCTCAGGCCAGCGTTGTGTTTACCGTCGATGGCAAAGAGGTCAGCGCGCAATCGGATGGCAATGGCCCTGTCGATGCCTCCTTGAAAGCCATTGAGTCCCGGGTCAAAAGCGGTGCCGAAATGGTTCTTTATTCGGTCAACGCCATCAGTGGTTCAACCGAAAGTCAAGGGGAAGTGACGGTGCGCCTGCAAAACAGTGGGCGTGTGGTCAATGGTGTGGGCTCTGACCCCGATATCGTGGTCGCCTCGGCCAAAGCCTATCTGAACGCCTTGAATAAATTACACAGCAAAGCCGATCGTGTAGCGGCTCAAGGTTAAAGCCTTTACAAATGCAATAATATTTGGCTTCAATAAAGTCACGCAAGTCTTTGTTCTTGCGTGATTTTTTAAATTTGAGTACACTGTTGACATTATTGTCACATTTTAAAGTTGTACCTCATGCGTTTGGTTCCCGTTATCTTGACTCAAGCCGCACAGCGGTGGGTGCAAACCATGGTCAGCGTTTTGGTGGTGGGCGTCTTGGGCGGCATGCTGGTCATGCCGGTCCATGCGCAAAACACCCATCCAGTCACAAAGAAAACGCAAAATTCTGAGGTTAAAAAACGCCCAGATGCATCGGCCAAAAAAGTAAGTCAGAAAAACAAACCGCGCAAAGTGATTAAAAAACCGCGGGCCAAGGTTTTGTCCAAACAAGAAACACCTGTACGCGCTTCTTTTGGCCAATTGGCTGGGC
>CAMCNQ010000163.1 GCA_945875955.1 Limnohabitans sp. Rim8
TGCCACTGCCAAATGTGAGCAAATTTTTTGATCTGCGACAGTTTTGAAGCAACAGGAATAAATGCAATGGATAAAAATTTTTCACGCCGATCCGTGCAAGTCGTCATGGCCATGGCCATGGCTTTTGCGCCTGTTTTTTTGGCCGCGCAACCTGTGGAGGCCTGGCCCGACAAGCCGGTCAAACTGATCGTGCCGTTTCCGCCAGGAGGTCCAACCGATACAGTGGCTCGCATCGTCTCAACAGGCCTGCAAGCTTTGTGGAAGCAACCGGTGGTGTTGGACTACAAACCAGGTGCGGGCACCACGCTGGGCACCAACATCGTCGCCAAATCACCGGCAGATGGGTATACCTTGGGCATGGCCATCACGGCGCTGACGATCAATCCCAGCCTACAGCCTGGCCTGCCCTACGACACCAAAAAAGATCTGGTGGGCGTAGCACAGGTTGCACAGGCGCATTTTGGATTGTTTGCGCACCCCTCTCAGCCATTCAACACCATGCCTGAATTGATTGCATATGCCAAGAAGAACCCGAACAGTCTGAGTTTCGCCACGCCCGGTGCCGGTACCGGAACACATCTGGCCGGCGAGATGTTGTCCCACATGGCAGGCATTGACTTGTTGCATGTTCCTTACAAAGGCAGTGCACCGGCTCAGCAAGACGTCATTGGTGGGCGAGTGCCATTGCTCTTTGATGTGCTGTTCTCCTCAATGCCGTTTGTCAAAGACAACCGCATGAAGGTGATTGCACTTTCCAGCCCCAAACGTGCTGTCTCGAATCCAGAGATTCCATTGATCGCTGAGACCGTACCCGGTTTCAGTGCCGTCAGCGCCATCGGCATCATCGGACCTGCTGGTATTTCACCGTCGTTGCTGAAAAAAATCAGCGCGGATATTGGTCAGGTTGTGCGCAGTACCGAAGTGGTCGCCCGCATGCAGCAATTGGGCATGGAGCCTGTGGGGTCCTCTGCGGATCAATACACAGTTCAGATTCGGCAGGACATCGAAAAATGGGCCGCCATCGTCAAGACCGCAGGCATCAAATTGGAATGATGGAGAACTTCATGAATACCCTTGACCTCAAGCCGCTTCAACCCTTCGCTGCCCAAGCCACGGGAATCGACTTGCGCGAGCCATTGACGCCAACTCAGTTGAAGGCGATTGAAGATGCGATGGACCAGCACGCTGTTTTGGTTTTTCGCAATCAAGCTTTGACGCAAAGTCAGCAGATTGCATTTGCCAAGTCACTGGGGCCACTCGACATGGGTTTGCGCAAGCTCAAAGGGGGCGCGCACCGCTTGGAGTTCGCTGAGTTGGCAGACATCTCGAATGTCAAAGTCGACGGCGAAGTGGCCGATCGTCAGCACGCCAAGATTGTGGGAAATGTGGCCAACCAACTTTGGCACAGTGACAGTTCTTTTCAAAAACCGCGTGCGAAATACTCCATGTTGTCAGCGGTCACTGTCCCGGACTTTGGCGGCGAGACGGAATTTGCAGATTTGCGTTTGGCTTGGGATGCGCTGCCAAAATGGCGTCAGTTGCAAGTGCAGGACTTGCGCGCAATTCACTATGCCTTGCACTCACGCTTTTTACTTGGCGACACCCAATACACCGAAGAACAACGCAATGCCATTCCACCTGCAGTGTGGCCGCTGGTGCAAACAGACCCTCGCACTGGCCGCAAGATCCTTTTCGTTGGGATTCACGCATGCGAGATTGAGGGCATGACGGTGGCTGAAGGCCGTATGCTGATCTTGGACCTGATGGAGCACGCGACCCAGCGTGAGTTTGTCTACCAGCATCACTGGCAAGAAGGCGATCTTGTGATGTGGGACAACACAGCCACCATTCACCGTGGCCGTTGGTTCGATTTTGCTGAACGCCGAGAGTTGCGACGCGCCACCACCGAAGAAGTGCCCGTCTAGAACTTGAACAATTCACATTCCCCCGGTCAAGGCCATCCATTCGTCAAGGTTTTAAGGCCAGGACCATGGTTTCCAAATTTTTCCTTGAAGCATGTGGCTTTTGCGTTCAAATCAAGCATCTCGATCGGTGTGATGTCTGGTTCAAAAGTGCTCAAACAAAATAGGCACCGCCATCCACGACCAGTGTCTGGCCTGTCATGAAGGAGGAATCTAGCCCCATCAAGAAACTGACAGCACCTTGAAGGTCTTGGGGCAGTTGATCGCGTTTCATGGCGCGCGCATTTTTTCCAATGTCTCTGAATTTTTCGACTTGTTCTTTGTTGAGAAAAACACCTTCGCTCAAGGTGAAGCCGGGAGCGATCGCATTGACGTTGATGCCACGATCGCCCAGTTCCCGTGCCAAGCTTCTGGTCATGGCAATGACAGCCCCTTTGCTGCTGACATAGTGGGGCATGCCAGTGATGCCCTTGAGGGGCGCAGTGGATGCCATATTGACGATGGCGCCGCCGCCATTGGCTGCAAGCAAGGGGGTCACTTTTTGAATCGCCAAGAAGGGGCCATAGGTGTTGACTTCCATGACTTGCAGCCATTCATCGCGGGTGACCTGTTCAAAATTCAGCATTTCCATACCCGCAAACATGGCGGCATTGTTGACCAAGCCATGCAGGGTCTTGCCAGAGCTCACCAGATCGTTGAGCAACATGTCCCAGTCGTCGGCCTTGGTGACATTGGCTGTGTACCCTTTGGCTGAAAAGCCTGCGCGTACAAGTTGAAGGGCCGAGTCCTCGGCACCGACCGTATCGACAATGGCCACATGAAAGCCATCTTGGGCCAGACGCTGGGCAAATGCATGGCCAATGCCGCGTGCCCCGCCGGTCACGACCACGGCCAGCTCAGAGCCATCTTTTGTTGTTTTCAATGAAGTCATCAGAACTTTCTTAAAGGATATTGAACAAATGGACAAGGGCTAGCGTGTTGTCTTTCTTGGCTTGGGTGTTTGAAGCTCAAGTGCCCTGAACCCGGCCGCTGCAAATTGGACCAATTGGTGGACCATTTCTTTTGTGTCTTGGTGATCAATCATGCCGTGCGTTAATTTTTGCACGCTCTTGGTGCGTGGGCGCGATGCGGTCATTGCTGCGCCTACCAAAAAGTACAAACGCCAAACCAAGCTTGTGCGGCTTGCTTTGGGCAAACACCGCTCGAGCAGGCACAAAAAGCACTCGTTCATTTCGTCGTAAAGATCCAAGATGATTTGTTCAGACAAGTTGTCGTATTCGGCGCTCAACGTCAGTGACAGCGAAACCACGGGTGAGGCATTCAAAGACTTTGGCATCAAAAACATGGGTGCGACCCAAGCGCGCACCACCTCTTCAACAGTGATGTCGGCTTGCTTTTCCAAAAGCGCGAACTGCGCCATCCTGGATGCATTCAAAGGGCGCACAAAGGACTCGAGAACACCTTTGAACAAGCCTTCTTTGTCACCGAAGTAATAGGAAATCAAGGCCGAATTGGCCTCAGCTTCGCGTGCAATTTCGCGGATGGACACGCCGGAAAAACCTTTGCGTATGAACAGGTCTTTGGCCGCTTTCAGCAAGCGTTCTTTGGTGTCCCGATCAGCAGCAGCGGTGGCTGTTTGCGCTGGATCTGCTGGCCTGGTTTGATTCTTTTTCATTGTCGAAATCGTACAGGGTCTTTCAACCTAAATCCGGTAGTTGGCCGCTTGCTTGCGCTTTAAACACTTGATGAATCAAACATTTGCGCCCACGACGGTCTTCACCTCGTGGGTCAAGCGCTGCACGGCCGCAGGTCTGCCGCTTCAGGCCTCTGGCGTTGTTGCTCGCACCCCCCGGACAGGCAGTCCGGGGGGGGGCACTCGCGCCTAGCCAGAGACCTGCTTCGTCAGCCCCTCGGCCGTGCCCAACTGATTGAGGTTGAAAGCTCTGCGCGGTTTCTGCTGCGCTCACGCATCCTTGCGGTACCTAGGGAATTCCCCCGTGTATCAAGGCTATCGCGTTGAAACAAGACTGCTTATGATGACATGGATTAATCAGTGATTAAAAAGGATGTTCCATGAAGTTCGGAATCTTTGACCAAAACGATGCCTCGGGTCGCCCGCTGCATGTGCAGTACGAACAGCGTCTGGAATTGACCCAGATGTACGACGAAGCAGGATTTCATTGTTATCACTTGAGCGAGCACCATGGCACACCGCTGAGTATGGGCCCCTCCCAAAGCATTTTCTTGTCGGCAGTGGCCCAAAGAACGCAACGCATCAAGCTGTGCCCTTTGGTCTATCTCCTGCCTATTCATCACCCGGTGAGATTGGCCGAAGAAATTTGCATGTTGGACCAGCTTGCCAAAGGCCGATTTGAGTTCGGTGTGGGGCGCGGTGCGAATCCACATGAATTGGAGGCCTTGGGCTTTGACCCGGCCTCAGCGGGTGCGGCCTATGCCGAGGCGTACGAGATTTTGATGAAGTACTTTTCATCGGATGTGCTCCATTACCCCGGCAAGTTTTGGAATATCCAAAACATCCCGGTCACCTTGAAGCCTTTCCAGTCGCCCCATCCACCGGTTTGGTATGCCGTGGCCACAGCCGAGTCTGCCGTCTGGCCTGCCCAAAATCAAGTCAACATCATCTGTGGTGGCCCAGAAAGCAAGGTGGGTGAAATCAGCGACCGCTACCGCCAAGTGGCCGCTGCCAGTCAAGCTGCGGGATCAGCGCAGGCCTTGATTGGCGTTTGGCGTTACATCGTTGTGGCCGATACGGATGAAGAAGCCATGGCCATTGCCGAGAGCGCATGGCCCAGTTTTTATGAAAATTTTTACAAACTTTGGCGTGTTCACGGCACAGAACCACAGCGTTTGAAGCTCAGTCCCAACTACGCCGGTATGGTGGCCAGCGGACACGCGGTGGCAGGGTCACCTCAAACCGTGGCCAAGGCACTGAATCAAAAAGCCAAGGATGGCAGACTCCATTATCTTGTCGGGCAATTCATGTTCGGCAACTTGCCACACCAGCATGCCAAGCGATCGGTGGAGTTGTTTTCCAAAGAGGTGATGCCGCGAATTGAACCTTAATCCGGCAGTTGGGCACGGCCGAGGGGCTGACGAAGCAGGCCTATGGCTAGGCGCGAGTATCCCCCGGACTGCTTGTCCGGGGGGTGCGAGCAACAACGCCAGAGGCCTTAAGCGGCAGACCTGCGGCCGTGCAGCGTTTCACCCACGAGGTGAAGACCGTCGTAGGCGCAAGTGTTTGATTCATCAAGTGTTTAAAGCGAAAGCAAGCGGCCAACTGCCGGGTTAAGGTTGAACAGTCCTCCAAGGCCTGGCTTTGTTGACACCGACCGAAAACTGACTTTCCGGTGACCCATGTCGCGAATCTCCAGATGCTTTTGGGTACATGCTTGGGGTTGTACAGATGCCCTTGGCGTGCCAAGTTGGGCGCTGCCTGAAGCCAAAAAAGCAACTTGCACCGCCTGCACATATCCCACTTAAGGGTCCTGTCAAGGGTGGCGTCAACACCCAGCTTAACGATCAGGGCTGTTTACTTGGTCAGCTGTGCTTCAGGCAATTGAATTTTGAAGTGCCGTTGCAAGATGTCGGCAATGTTTTCATAGCAAGATCCAAACCGCACCACCTCCAAAGTCTCGCAATTGAACAGCGTAGACGAGGCCTGCCAAGGGTGGTATTTCATCAGCCCGTGGTCGATCACCACATCGGCAATTTGCATGATTTCGGGCTCGATGTCTTCCACGCGAAATTTCGTGCCCTGCAGTGAGAGATTGGCCGATGAGCCAAACAGCAAGGTGCCGGTCTTGAAACTCAAGTCTGTGATTTCCCGGTGCAAAGGTCCGGCATTGAGCAGCATCAAAAGTGTGCTGTCGCGTGTGCTTCTTGCAAAGATATCGGGGTCTAAAGATTGAAGCAAAGGGTGTTGCGGATCGCAAGGGGCAATCAATCCCAAGGGAAGGTTGTAGTCGCCCGTGATGCATTGAACAATTTCTTTCCCGCGCGAAGAAACTCTGTGCAAGGCTTCATGGTGAGCTTGGTTGCCCAGCATGGCATTGAGTTTTTGAGGGGCCCTTCGTTTGGTCGCAAAGATTCGATGCAGCGCTTTGGGCGTGGAAGCGATCAATGAGTAGCCAACGTCGTTGGGCAAAATCGAGATGCCACCGGCTTGCATCACTTGCATGGCTTTTTGGGCATCGCCCACGGGGTTCAGAACGCTCATGATGTGGATTTTTTGTTTTTAGGGGCAAGAACTTGAGATTCCACAGAGGGCGTGCTTGTCTGATTTTGACTGGCAAAAATCACTTGTTTGCCAGACAGCAAATGCGCCATCATGGTCGCTTTGGCCCACTCTCGGTCTTTTTGCGCAATGGCTTGAACAAGGTCGTGGTGCTGCGCAGCGCTGCGCCTCAAATCGTCCAATTCGTAGCGAGCAAATGTTTGGTGGACCAAAGGCACTTGAACCACGGCCACAAGCAAAGTGGCCAAGCGCTGGTTGCCGCAAGTCTGCAAAATTTGCTGGTGCAAGGCGTTGTTGACCAAGGTGATTTTTTGGCGCAGCCGCTGGTGATCCTTCTCCACCAATGCAGAAAAAGAATCTGCATGTTGCTTGAGCATTTCAATGTCTTTGGCAGTGGCGCGTTGCGCAGCCAATTCGCAAGCATACGATTCAAGCATCACACGGACATCAAAAACCTCAAGCAAGTTCTCGTCATTCCAGTCCACCACCATGGCCCCGCGATTGGGGTGAAGTTCAACAAAACCCTCCAACGCCAACACATTCAGAGCCTGCCGAACCGAGGTGCGAGAGACCTTTGCCAGTTCGGCAATGGTCATCTCGCGAATCCAGGAGCCACCAGGGTAGGTGCCTGCCTGGATGCATTGCCGAATGACCCGGCAAGCGCTTGCTACGCTCGTGGTCATTTGGATGGGTTGGTTCATGCTCAGCGCCAGTATTCAGGGCGAGAA
>CAMCNQ010000164.1 GCA_945875955.1 Limnohabitans sp. Rim8
CCGTCACACCCCAAGGTGAAACGCCCTGTGTAGGAGCGGTCTCCGACCGCGATGCATTCCCACCCCAAACCTTCACCACAAAGGACAACACCCTCAAGCATCAACACCCGCATCGGGAGAGACTGTCCGCCACCGCAGACAGCGCCGAAGGAGCAACCACCCCGGAAACTCTCAGGCCAAAGGACCGATGCAGGTCGACACCTGCGTGTCAACAACTCTGAAGAGCGCCCCGGGTTCGTCACCCGGGACCACCGCAGGAGCAAGCCTCATCCGAGGTGAATCTCTCAGGTTTCAAACAGAGGGGGTCATGCAGCACACATCCGGTGTGCCGCATGTCCACTTGTTTGAGACGATTCAAAGAGAGAAAAGCTCCATGAAAAAACACATGGTTGTCATCGGCGGCGGCATCACTGGCGTCACCTCCGCGTATGCCCTGGTTCAACAGGGTTTTGAAGTCACCCTGATTGAGAAAAACCGCTATCCCGGCATGGAAACATCCTATGCCAACGGTGGCCAACTCTCGGCCTCCAATGCCGAAGTCTGGACCCACCCCTCCACCATCATCAAGGGCCTCAAGTGGATGCTCAAAAGCGATGCCCCTTTGCTGATGAACCCCACCCCCACCTGGCACAAGCTCAGCTGGATGGCCGAGTTCATGGCCGCCATGCCCAAGTACCGAGACAACACCATCGCCACCGCCCAGTTGGCCATCGAATCGCGGGAACACCACTTTGCCTGGGCAAAGGCCGAAGGCATCGCGTTCGACCACAAGCGCGAAGGCATCCTGCATTTTTACCGCGACAAAAAGGGCTTTGACCACGCAGGCGAAGTCTCCAAGCTGCTGGCCCAAGGCGGCTTGGCCCGTCGCGCGGTGACGCCCGAAGAGATCAAGGCCATCGAGCCCACCTTGCACGGCCATTACCACGGCGGTTATTTCACCGAGAGCGACTCCACCGGCGACATCCACAAGTTCACCTATGGCCTGGCCAAGGCTTGCGAGCGCCTTGGCGTCAAGATCCTGAACGAACACGAAGTCCTGAGCGTGGCCGCCAACGGGCAAAGCGCTTTCGTGCAGGTCAAGCATGCTGGCGATACCGACTCGCTGACCTTTGACGGCATTGTGATTTGTGCCGGCGTGCATGGCCGCGGCCTGGCCGCCCAGTTGGGCGACCGTTTGAACATCTACCCGGTCAAAGGCTACTCCATCACCGTGAACCTGCCCGACAGCGCCAGCCAAGCAGCAGCACCACAGGTCAGCCTGCTCGACGACGAGACCAAACTGGTCACCAGCCGCTTGGGCAATGACCGGTTCCGCGTTGCGGGCACGGCCGAATTCAACGGCATCAACCTGGACATCCGCGCCGACCGCATCCAGCCCCTGATCCAATGGGTCAACCAGTGCTTCCCGGGCATCGACACCCGCAAAGTGGTGCCTTGGGCCGGCCTGCGACCCATGATGCCCAATATGCTGCCGCGCGTGGGTGCGGGCAAAAAGGCCAACGTGTTCTACAACACCGGCCATGGTCACCTGGGCTGGACGCTGAGTGCCATCACAGCGCACCAATTGGCAGGCCATGTGATGGCCAACATGAAGGACAATGTGCACTCCCTCATGACCCCCTCTGCCGCCTGAACATGCCGCTTCAAGTCCTGCCCGTTGACTACCAAAACCCCGCACACCGCCAAGCCTTGGTGATGCTGCTGGACGCCTACGCCCAAGACCCCATGGGCGGGGGCGAGCCCCTGGCGCAGGATGTGAAAGCGCGCTTGTGCGATGACCTGGCCCGGCGTGCCGATGCGGCCAGCTTCATCGCCTGGCTGGACGATGCACCCGTGGGCCTGGTCAACTGCATCGAGGGCTATTCCACCTTCAAGGCCCAGCCCCTGATGAACATCCACGACATCGCCGTGCTGCCGGGCCACCGGGGTGCGGGGGTCGGTCAGGCTTTGCTGGCGGCTGCCGAGCAGCACGCCAAAGTACGCGGCTGCTGCAAGCTGACTTTGGAAGTGCTGACGGGCAACACACGGGCATTGCAAAGTTATCTGGGCTTTGGCTTTGAGCCTTATGCGCTCGACCCTGCAGCGGGGCAAGCGAGCTTCATGCAGAAGTGGCTTTGGCCAACTGCCACTGCTCTTTGAGCCAGCGCTTGAGTTCGGCATCGTTCTCAATGCGGCGTAAATCGGCCGCCAGGCTGTCGGCGCTGTGGCGCTGATCGGCCTGGATGCGCTGCAGTGCTTGCGTCATCGACGCCTCATCGGCATCGGCCCGCACCGGCACGCACAACTCCTGGCTCAGGCGGCCTTGCAACTGGTCCAGATCGTCCTCCAGCGCGGCCACTTGCTCCTTCAGCAACAAGGCCATGGCCACCAGCTGGGTATCGGCCATGCGGGCGGCACTGCCCGGCTTGACCTGCGTCACCTGCATTTGCAGGCGCAGCAAAGTGGTCAAGTCGTTTTTTTCATAGGCGGCGTTGACCTCACTCATCAAAGCGGTTTTGCGCAGGCGTTCAGTGTCATCGGGCTCACGGTCCGGGTGCAAGGCACTGGCCAATTGCCTGAACACCGTGCGGATGGCGCTTTTGGCATCGGCCTCGCGCAGCATGGCGTGCGGCAGTTCGCCTTTTTCGGCCGCAGCCATTTTCTTTTGGGCTTGTTTCTGCGCTTTTCGGGCGGCACGCTTGGCCGCTTTGCGCTGCTCGTCGGCCTCTTGCTGGCGTTGCCATTGGCGCATGCCCGCTTGCATCATGTCTTCTGGCGTCTGGTATTGGTCGGGCTTTTCAATGGGTTGGCCCAAGGCTTCCTCAATGCGCTCGCGCAAACGCTGTGCAGCCTCGGCCTGCTCTTGGGCCGCTTCTTGGGCGTCCTCTTCGCTCACATACACATCGGCCAGGGCCTGCACTTGTGGGTCGGCGCAAGCCGCCAGTTCTTCGATCAAGCCGCGCACCAGTCCTCGGGCCATGCGCTGCTGCCGGTCGGTCAAGTCCGCCGTTTGCAGTCGCTCATGCACAAAGAACAGCAGGCTTTTGCGGTGCGTCTGCGCCAACTGCACCGACTCGCGCAAGGCCTGAATGTGCGCATAACGGTGCCGGTCAGACCAGGCCTGCAGCCGCTGGATCTGCCCCGAAAGCCGCTCAATCTGGGCCAGCAAGTCGTTGAAGCGCTGCTGTGCAGGGGTCAGCGCCGCCTGCTCGCTGGGCTGAACCATCAAGGCGGAAAGGGATGGCGCAGCGTTAGGGGGCGTTTCGGGCAAAGGGGTCATCTCAAGCAATTCGATCGGGCGGTCGCTGACAAGGCTGCTGGATGTTAACGCCCTGATAGCAAGCCCCTGAGGGTGAAACCCCCATCGGTACAGGTGGACAAGCCTGCGCCCGTTGATAATCCACCCCACCCTTTCGAAACCCAACTGCCTGATGACCAGCCCCGCCCCGTTCAAAGTGCTCAGCCTCATCCCGCCGATGACGCAGCTCAACACGCCTTACCCGTCCACGGCCTACCTGACGGGTTTTTTGCGTTCAAGGGGCTTTGACGCGGTGCAAGAAGACTTGGCACTGGCCACCGTGCTGGCCTTGTTGAACAAAAAAGGCCTGGTCGAGCTGCGTGACGCAGCCCTGGCCTTGCCGGTCGAGGAGCGCTCGGGGCCTGTGAACTTCTTTCTGGACCATTTCCACGATTACGCCCTCAGCATCGACCCGGTGATTGCTTTTTTGCAAGGGCGCGACAGCACGCTGAGCCACCGCATCGCCGGCCGGGGCTTCTTGCCCGAAGGCCCGCGCTTTGCCGCACTCGACGCTTACGAAGACGACGGCACCGGCGACCCGATTGGCTGGGCTTTCGGCGCACTGGGCCAAACCGACCGTGCGCGGCACCTGGCCACCCTGTACCTGAACGACCTGGCCGATGTGCTGCGCGACGCGGTCGACGAAGGCTTTGAATTCGTGCGCTATGCCGAACGCCTGGCGGCCAGCCAACCGAGCTTTGACGCGCTGGCCCAGGCGCTGGCCCAGCCGCCCCATTTGATCGACACCACGCTGGAGCGCTTGGCGCTGCAGGCCATGGCACGCCACCAACCCACCTTGGTGCTGCTGTCCGTGCCCTTCCCCGGCTCGGTGTATGCCGCCTTTCGCATCGCCCAGTGCATCAAACGGGCGCACCCGGACATCCGCATCGGCCTGGGCGGCGGCTTTGTCAACACCGAGTTGCGCGAGTTGAAAGATGCACGCGTGTTCGACCATGTGGATTTCGTCACGCTCGACGGCGGCGAGCGCCCGCTGCTCAGCCTGATCGAGCACCTGCAAGGCCAGCGCAGCGTGCAGCGCCTGCAGCGCACCTTCGTTCGCAACGGTGCTGGCCTGGTGCAGTACATCAACCTGCAAGAACCCGATGTCGCCTTTGAAGCGGTGGGCACACCGACCTGGGACGGCCTGCCGCTGCACCAGTACCTGTCGCTCTTGGACATGCTCAACCCGATGAACCGGCTGTGGAGCGACGGGCGGTGGAACAAGTTGACTGTGGCGCACGGTTGTTACTGGAAGAAGTGCAGCTTTTGCGACGTGAGCTTGGACTACATCAGCCGCTACGAAACCGCCAGCGCCAGCACCTTGGTGGACCGCATCGAACAAATCGTGGCCGAAACGGGTCAAACCGGCTTTCACTTTGTCGACGAGGCTGCACCGCCAAAAGCGCTCAAGGCCTTGGCCGAAGAACTTCTGCGCCGAGGCGTGCAAATTTCATGGTGGGGCAATATCCGGTTTGAGAAAACCTTCACACCCGAGCTGTGCGACTTGTTGGCGCAAAGCGGCTGCATTGCCATGTCCGGCGGGCTAGAAGTGGCGTCAGACCGTTTGCTGCAACTCATGAAAAAAGGCGTCTCGGTCGAGCAAGTGGCGCAAGTGACCAAAGGCTTTGCCGATGCGGGCGTGCTGGTGCACGCCTACCTGATGTACGGCTTTCCAACGCAAACTGTGCAAGACACGGTGGACGCGCTGGAGTATGTGCGCCAGTTATTTGAAAACGGCTGCATCCACAGCGGCTTTTTTCACCGCTTTGTGTGCACCGTGCATTCGCCCGTGGGCCTGAACCCCGATGCCTATGGCGTGACGCTCTTGCCACTGCCCGAAGGCACTTTTGCCAAGAACGATGTGGGCTTTGTCGACCCCACCCCCATGCCCCCTGGCGTGGACCACGACCTGCTGGGCCAGGGCCTGAAAAAAGCCATTTACAACTTCATGCACGGCGTGGGCGTCGAAAACGATGTGCGCCAATGGTTTGAATTGCCCAAAGGCCAATGCCCCAAAACCACGGTCAAGCGGCACGCCATCGCCAATGCCCTGCCGCGTTGAAGGCCACAATGGGCTGGCAGCTCAGGCCGATGCGCCGGTCATTTCCAGAACCACTTGGCGCCCAACTGCCACGTGGTGTTGACAGGTTCATAGGCTTTCTTGGCGCCCACAATTTGCACATCCGACTTGTCCACCCAGGTCACGCCCATGTAAGGGCTGAGATCCCCTTGCTGTAAGCGGTAAGTGCGCTCCGTGCGAAACAGAACGCCCATGTTTTGGTTGTTGCGGGCGGTGCCCAGACTGCTGTTCGCCTGCAACAAATAAGACACGGCCAAACCGCGCAAAAGCACGCCCAACTCCATGCGCCAGTGCTGAGCACCCAAGGCCTGCGAAGGCAACACAGGCGACTGGTAAGCCGCCAGCGCCCACAGGCCAAAACGCTCGCGCTCGTAACCGGCATGGCCATTGCTGGTCAGCCCGCGCAAGTCGTTGTAATCGGTTTGCAGTTCCAAGCCGGTTTGAAGTTGCCCGGCCAAGCCCCAAGGCATGCTGTCCACGCTGCTGTGCAGGGCCTGCCAGGTGGTGGCCCAAGACCGGCTGTTGTCCAAGCTGCCGCTGACCGGGCTGGTGTAACGGGAGACACTGGCCAAGCCTTGGGCTCGCAAGGTCCAGCGCGACAGCCCAAAGGGTTGCCGCCAGCGGACATGCAAGCCCAAGCTGGGGCCCGACAAACGCATGAGGTCTTCTGCGTACCGGCTGTAACCCAGGGACACACCATATTGCAAGGGCGATTCGATGGCGGTTTCGTTGGTGGTTTCGTTGGCAGATTCGTTGGCAGTTTGGCTGGTGGTTTGAGGGGCAGCTTCGCCGGGCACTGCTGCCGGGGCCTGTGGCTGCGCATCGCTTGCCACCTGGCCTGGTGGCTGAGCAGGTTGCGCCCAGACGCCGGGTGAGGCCAGTGCACAACTCGCCGCCAAAAGCAGGGGCCAATAAAGGCGGGGCATCCATAAGCTCCCCAAACCACAATGGTCAAACGCAGCTTGCCTTTGCAGGACAAGACGCCCGTTCAATGGCCCTCGTTTTGACAACCCAATACCGCACGCGCCCAGCCCCATCGACACCATGGCACTCAAGGCCAGCCATCCGAAACGGGCCTTGTACTTACCTGCCAGGTCACTTAACAAGATCATTTTCAAATGCCTTTTAAAACAGATGGATACCTAGACCAAACTCCTTGCCAAAGGCACAAAGCCGAAAGCGGTCCAGATGCAATGCCAAAGCCCATGACTGGCATGGAGCCATGCATCATCTATGAACCATTCTCACACCAAATGATATAGGCAAGAGCAAGCTGTATTGGAGGCCAAGACCCTGTTTTTGCAGCGTCATGGACGTGCACCTTGGCCAGCCCGCTTGGGTGAATGGCGCAGCGTTCAGACGAACAGGCAAAGCATCAAACCACAGTTCGATTCATGACCGCGCGGCGCTTCGTCACGCTTTTGTCACGCAATCTCGTTACCGTTTGAAACATTTATTGCGATCCAAGGTCTGGCCCAACAAT
>CAMCNQ010000165.1 GCA_945875955.1 Limnohabitans sp. Rim8
TGCCGAAATCTGCAAATGCGCCACTGACATTCACATTGAAGGCGGGTTCATGGGTTTGCATCGAAGACATTTTTTGCAACGAGGGTTGGCTGCTGGTGTGATCGCTCAGCCCGGTGCTTCTTGGGCCAATCTGTGGCTGAGCGATTCACACTCGCATTTCGGCTTCAGCATGCGAACCCGGGATTTGAGCTTGGCTGAAGAATTGAAAAAAAACAAGGTCAGCTTGGTATCTTGGTCGGTTGTGGCCGATGCGCCATTCATCGCGCGAGATGCCCAAGGCCGCGTGGCCCCGACTCGCGCGGTTGCAGCGGGAGAGTTTCAGGCTTTTTTTCAGCGCCAACTGCAGTTCACTCGCCGGCGACTTGCGCGTGAAGGCTTGCCTGTGCTGCTGGATGCCACGGGTATTGAGCGCGCCCTCGCAGGCGAGTGTCAAGTGATTTTATCGACCGAAGGGGCGCACTTCCTGGAGGGCGATCTGCAAAATTTACAGCTGGTTTACGACGCAGGCTTTCGACAAATCGGTCTCGGCCACTTTGTTAAAGGCGACCTGACCGACATCCGCACCGAAATGCCCAAGCACGGCGGTTTGACCGCATTGGGCAAGCAGGTGATTGAGAAATGCAATGCCTTGGGTATTTTGGTGGACATGGCGCATTCGACCGACAAGGCGGTAGAAGATGCACTGGCGGTGTCGTCGGCCCCCCTGCTTTGGTCACACAGCACCATCATTGCGCGCATGTCGGACTACCGCTCTCGAGGTGGTGAAGTCATGGGCATCTACAAAGGCACGGCACAAAAGATGGCCAAGCAAGGCGGCATCATTGGCATCTGGCCCAGTCTGGTCAATTACAACTCCATTGAAAATTACGGCGATGGCATACGACAGCTGATGGACTGGGTAGGTGAAGACCATCTGGCTTTTGGCACCGACATGGACGGTTTGGGGCCATTTGCCATGTTCAAAAACAACTACGCCGATTTGGTGAAAACCGCTGAATACATGTTGAGGAAAGGCGTCTCGGAAAACAGCCTGAACAAAATCGCCATTGGCAATTACGCGCGCGTTTTACGCACGGTTTTTCAGGCCCAGCAAAAGTCCCCAAGCCATGTCACCCCTGGCAACTGATCTCAAATTGGGTTTTCCAGATTTGCGGTCTTGCCATCGCCAAACAGCACGCTGGTGAATTGGCGCAACCACCGGTGCCCCGGATCGCGGTGCAGTCGGCTGTGCCAGAACTGGTGAATCGCGCTGTCGTCCACGGCCATGGGCAAATCGCGTTTGACCAAGTCAAAAGGCCCCAGCGTTCTGTCTGCAAACCGCTCGGGAACGGTCGCGATCAGGTCGGAGTGGCTCAGCACATCTCCCAGAGCCACATAGTGCGGCACAGTCAAGCGGAAGTTTCGGTGCAGTTTGTTTTGGGCCAGCGCCACATCGACCCGGCCATGGCCCGTGCCCGACGCCAAAATGCGCACATGTTCGGCCGCGGTGAAGGCAACAAGGCCCAGCTTTTTTTTGCCTGCCAAGGGATGCGCCTTGCGCATCAACACAATGTATTTCTGCTTGAACAGGGCCTGCTGAAAAAACCCCGCCTGCAACTGCGGCAGCAAACCCATGGCCAGATCGATCCGGCCTGTGGCCATGTCTTCTTTGAGCGCGGCCTGGGTCACGCTCACCACGTTCAAAGTCACGCCGGGCGCAGCACCGGCCAGGGCGTCGATCAAGACGGGCAAAAAATACATTTCACCCACATCGCTCATGGCCATGGTGAAGCTGCGGGTGCTGCTTGAAGGGTCAAAGTCGGCACGCACATTCAAGGCTTGTTGCAAGCCGTCCAAAGCCAGAGCGACCGGCTCGGCCAACTGCAAGGCGTAGGGGGTAGGCACCATCCCTTTTTGGGTGCGAAGGAACAGCCCGTCGCCCAAGCTCACACGCAAACGCCCCAAGGCGCTGCTCACCGCCGGCTGGCTCATGCCCAACACCTCGGCCACGGCCGAGACGCGCTTGTGGATCAGCAGGTGGTGAAACACCACCAACAAGTTGAGGTCCAGTTTGAAGATGTCCATATTATTTGATTTTCAAATATTTATTATATGAATAATCCGATTTACTTAATTGCAAGATTTCAGCATGATGGCCTGAAGTCGTCACCAAGAGATGCCCATGCAAGAACACCC
Organism: Limnohabitans sp. Rim8; assembly: GCA_945875955.1. Lineage (GTDB taxonomy): Bacteria > Pseudomonadota > Gammaproteobacteria > Burkholderiales > Burkholderiaceae_C > Limnohabitans_A. The sequence continues at coordinate 2,176 of CAMCNQ010000165.1, forward strand.
CATCCACTGGGAAACAAGTGGCACCAGCCGGATTCCATTTGCCGTGTACACCCATGCGGACAACCACAAGAAAGAGCTGGAGCGGTTTTTCTACAAAAACCACTGGTGCTATGTGGGCCTGGAGGCTGAAATTCCAACGCCGGGCGACTTCAAACGCACCGTCATCGGCGAGCGCTCCGTCATCATGACGCGCGGCCAGGATGGCCACATCCATGTGGTCGAAAACGTCTGTGCGCACCGGGGCATGGCGTTTTGCCGAGAGCGCCATGGCAACAAAAAGGAACTGGTCTGCCCCTACCACCAATGGAGCTACGCCCTTGACGGCAAGCTGCAAGGCGTGCCCTTTCGCCGTGGCGTGCGCCAAGATGGCAAAGTCAACGGCGGCATGCCCGCCGACTTCGACCCCAAGGACCACGGCCTCACAGCCCTCAAAGTGGTCGCCCGCGGTGGCGTGGTGTTTGCCTCGTTTGACCACACGGTTGAGTCGCTGGAAGACTTCATGGGCACGACCATCTTGCGTTACTTTGACCGCCTGTTCAACGGCCGCCAGCTCAAGCTCTTGGGCTACAACCGCCAGCGCATTCCGGGGAACTGGAAACTGATGCAGGAAAACATCAAAGACCCGTACCACCCCGGCTTGCTGCACACCTGGTTTGTGACTTTCGGGCTTTGGCGCGCCGACAACAAATCCGAGCTGCGCATGGACGCGCACCACCGGCATGCGGCCATGATTTCCACCCGCGGCACAGCTGGCCAGGCCACTGGCGACAAAGCCCAGGTCACACAAGTCAGCAGTTTCAAAGAAAGCATGCAGCTCAACGACCCCAGCTTTCTGGACATCGTGCCCGAGCCCTGGTGGGAGGGCCCAAGCGCCGTGATGATGACGCTGTTTCCCAGCGTGGTTTTTCAACAGCAGGTCAACAGCGTGTCCACCCGCCACATACAGCCTGACGGCCATGGCGCGTTCGACTTTGTTTGGACCCATTTTGGCTTTGAAGATGACAGCCCTGAAATGACCGAGCGCCGCCTGCGCCAAGCCAACTTGTTTGGCCCTGCGGGCTTTGTTTCGGCCGACGATGGCGAGGTGATCGAGTTTTCTCAGACCGCCTTTGAGAGTAAAAAAGGCCACCGCACCTTGGCGGAGTTGGGCGGCCGCGATGTGGGGGAAACCGAGCACATGGTGACCGAAACCCTGATTCGCGGCATGTACGCCTACTGGCGCAAAGTGATGGAGGATGGCGCATGAACACCACCACACCGATGGACATGCAAACCTGGTTTGAGATTCAGCAGCTGTATGCCGAATACGCCTTTGCCGTGGACAGCGGCAACTGGGCTTTGTGGCCAGAATTCTTCACCGAGCAATGCGTCTACAAACTGCAGCCCCGCGAAAACTTTGACCGCGGTTTGCCCTTGGCCACCTTGCTCTTGACCAGCAAGGGCATGCTCTTGGACCGCGTGTATGGCATCACCGAAACCATCTACCACGACCCGTATTACCAGCGGCATGTGGTGGGCACACCGGTGCTGCGCAAGCATGAGCAAGGGCGCATCCACTGCGAGGCCAACTACGCGGTGTTTCGCACCAAACTCGACAAGCCAAGCACCGTGTTCAATGTGGGCCGCTACATCGACACCATTGTGCAAACCCCTGAAGGCTTCAAATTCGCTGAGCGCATTTGTGTGTTCGACAGCGAGATGATTCCCAACTCCATCATCTATCCCATCTGACCATGAGCAACTGGACCAACGTGGCCGCCGAGGCCGATTTGTTTGAAGGCGCAGGCATCGCCGTGAACCCTGAAGGCCAAGACATCGCCGTCTTCAAGCTGGAGAACGCCGTGTATGCCATCGACAACCTGTGTAGCCACGGCAATGCCAGACTGTGCGATGGCTTTGTTGAAGGCCACCATGTGGAATGCCCCTTCCACCAAGCACTTTTTGATCTGCGCGATGGCTCCGTGTCCTGCGGCCCTGCCACCAAGGCGGTGAAATCATGGCCCGTCAAACTTGAAAACGGCCGCGTTTTTCTGAATCTTAAAGGCTGAGCAGCAAGGCCTCTTTCTGCGCCTTGGGTTTTCTCTGGCCTGCCCCAAGCGCCACAGTGGCTGAGGCCGCATGGCAAGGCGAGTTGCGCCAGCGGGCCCATTCTCAGGGCCTGCCCTCACCGTGGGTGGAAGTCGAGGTTGTTGCATTCATCGCATGCCTCTTGAAAAACGCCGGCCTTGACGAACAAGGCATGGATTTGGCAACCCAGGCAAAAGCCCAATACGCATTCCATCCACATCAGGCCCAGACAGACCCAAACCATCACTAGGGGCAACCAACGCGGCATGTATTGCTCGGTGGTTGGCAGCAACTGGGTTTGCGTTACAAAATTAAGCGCTCCGGCGAATTTTTCGGGGTGAAAAAACACCAGACACACGCAGATCATGCAAGCCCCAATGGCCCATGCAAAACGCTTGGGGGCCAGCGGTTTCCAGACAGGCTGGGCCCGTCGGGCCAAGAAATTGGCCAGCCAAACGGTGGGGGATACATAAGAGGTTTTCACCGACATGCTGGCCAGCATTTCAAACAGGGCATAAAAAAGTACGCCGGTTTGAACGGTGTAGTCGTAAGTTCTTCTGACGGCTTCCACCATGTACAGGATGCGGCCATCAAAATCGGTGTCATAGGTGTCGCGAATCACCTGACCAGTGACGTCCCAACGGCTGCCGTAAACGATGCTCCACAGGGTAAAAGCCATGAAAATCGGGATGGTCAGCATCATGCCCGCGCGAATGCGAACGGCTGTTTCGTTGATGTAAGGGGTGACATCGTTGCGGTCCCTGAACCACAAAGTGGCACCCGATGGGGGGGCAACCCAGGTTTTGACTTCGTTCATTTCATGACCCTTTCCTACGTTTGAAACATCTGAACGCTTGACACCGCCAAAGCCGCGCACGCTCAGGCAACATGGCCTTTGTTGGGCAAGCCGCCTGTGATCTTGGGCGCATTGAGCTTGCGCGGTTTGACGCGGCCGCCCGGCTGCGTCTTCAACCAACTTTCCACCACTTCCCAGACCTGCTTGTTGCCTTGGCTGCGGGCTTCTTCGGCCACAGGGGCCCAGCCTGCGACCTTGTATTTTTTGCCCGCTTCAATCAAGCGGCCATTCAGGCGCATGTCGTCAATGCGGCTGCCCATTTTGCCCAAGGGGTTGCAGCTGTAGCTCATACCGCCCACACGCACCATGTCACCGCCTTGTTGGTAATAAGGGTCGGGGTTGAACAGGTTGTCGCACACGTCTTCCAGCACGGTCTTGATGGTCTCGCCAGTCATCTCGGTCAAGGTGGCATACGAGTAGGTGGTGGCCGTCATGTCAAGCAACCACTCGCGGGTGATGGCTTGGCCGGGCAACAAGGTCGTGCCCCAGCGAAAGCCCGGCGAGAAGGCGATCTCTGCACCCTGCACATCCAGCAAGGCATCGACCAAGAGCTGGTCGCCCGTGCCGTTGAAATTGCCCCGGCGGTAGAGCAGGCCCTCTGAAATGCCCAGTTGCTCGGACAACTTGGACTCGTAAGGCGCGCGGATCTTGGTGATCAGAGCGTCCATCTCCTTGTCAGCCGGCAACATGTTGGAGAACACGGGCAGCAGTTTGTAGCGGAAGTCGCTGACTTTTTTGTCCTTGACCTCGAAGTCGAGCACGCCCAAGAACTTGCCATTCGAGCCCGCATTGGTCACCAGGGTTTTGCCTTCCTTGTTGGACACGATAGAGGCCACAGGCATGCCATCGTGCGTGTGGCCGCCCATGATGGCGTCGATGCCGCTCACACGGCTGGCCATTTTCAGGTCCACATCCATGCCGTTGTGGCTGAGCACCACCACCACCTGAGCACCTTTGCCACGGGCTTCGGTGACCATCTTTTGCATGTTCTCGTCCTGGATGCCAAACTCCCAGTCGGCCACCATGTAACGCGGGTTGGCAATCGGGGTGTATGGAAAAGCCTGGCCGATGATGGCGCAAGGTACGCCATTGATCTCGCGGATCACGTAGGGCTTGAAAACCGGGTCGCCAAAGTCATTGGTCTTGACGTTCTGTGCGACAAAGTCCACCTTGCCAGCGAAATCTTTCTCGATGATTTCCTTCACGCGCGCCATGCCCAGTGTGAATTCCCAGTGGCCCGTCATCACGTCCACACCCAGCAGTTTGCAAGCATCGACCATGTCCTGGCCGTTGGTCCACAAACTGGTGCCCGAGCCTTGCCAGGTGTCACCACCGTCGAGCAGCAGCGCACCGGGGCGGCTGGCCTTCATGCGCTTGACCAAGGTGGCCAAGTGCGCAAAGCCGCCCACTTTGCCGTAGCGCTTGGCGGCTTTTTCGAAGTCCAGGTAAGTCAGCGCATGGGCCTCGGCTGTACCCGGGCGGATCTTGGCCACTTGCAGCAAATACTCGCCCACCAAATGCGGCAGATTGCCCTGCATGGCACCAACCCCTAAGTTGATGCTGGGCTCGCGGAAATAAATCGGCTTGAGCTGGGCATGGCAGTCGGTCATGTGCAGGAAAGACACATGGCCGAACTTGGGAATGTCGTACAAACCGTTGGCCGCTGTGCTGGCGCTCGATTGGGCATAAGCGCCCATGCTCATGCCAGCCATGGTGC
>CAMCNQ010000166.1 GCA_945875955.1 Limnohabitans sp. Rim8
TGCCCGCTCGCCCTTGTTTTTGGTGGCCCACCCCAAAACCGGCGTCAAAAACCTGCGGGAGTTTGTGGACAAAGTGCGCGCCAGCCCCGGCACCTACACCTACGGCTCTTCGGGCATTGGCAGCACGCACCACCTGAGCATGGAGGCGCTCAAGTCCGAACTCAAATTGGACGTGCGCCACATTCCCTACCGTGGCTCAGGCCAGTCGGTGCCGGCCTTGCTGGGCGGGCAGGTGGACTTTTTGTTCTCGGCCCTGCCGTCCATGATCGGCTTTGTCAAAAACAACCAAGTCACGCTGATTGGCAGCAACGAGGGCAAGCGCTCGCCCCTGGCGCCAGATGTGGCCTCCATCGCCGAGATGGTGCCCGGCTACGACTTTTCGGTGGCCATTGGTGCGCTCGCCCGCGCGGGCACCTCGGCTGAAGCCATCAAGCGCTTGTCAGACGACATCGCCTGGGCGGTTCGCCAGCCGGACGTGCTGGAAAAGTTCACGGCCGCCGGCATTGATGCCTCAGGCCAAGGCCCCGAAGGCTACCGCCGCGAAATTGAACGCGAAAACCAGGCCATGGCCAAGGCCGGCAAGCAAGCCGACCTCAAGGCCGAGTAAACCCGCTTGTTGCTGAGCAATTTGTGGTGGTGGCTGGTCCCGGCCTGCGGCCTGGTGATGACCTTGGGCGGCCTGGTCAAAGGCTCTTTGGGGGTGGGCCTGCCCTTGGTGGCCGTGCCGCTGCTGTCTCTGGTGCTCCCTGCTCCCCAAGCCATGGGCTTGCTGGTGGTGCCGGTGCTGGCTTCCAACTTGCTTCAGGCCTGGCAGGGCGGCCGCCTGGCATTTGCCCTGCGACGCTTTGGCCCCCTGATGCTGGCCCAACTGGCGGCCACCTTGCTGGCGGTGTACTGGAGCCAGCAGCTGTCGGCCAAAGGACTCAACATCGCCATTGCAATGACGGTGATTTCTGCGGTCCTCATCATGGCTGTTCAGCCCAGCGGAGAAATTCCGGTGCGCCATCAGCGCTGGATGGGACCTGTGGTCGGGGCCATAGGCGGTGCCTTGGGCGGCCTGTCGTCGGTCACCGGCCCCATCATCATCATCTACCTCATGACGCTGCGCCTGGGCCGCGAGGAATTTGTGGGCAGCATCAGCATCATTTACTTTTTTGGCGCGCTGCCCATGTACGCGGCCATGCTGTGGTGGGACCGTTTTGGCTGGACCGAGGTAGGCTGGTCTTGCCTAGGCGTGCTGCCGGTTTACCTGGGCATGAAGCTGGGCGAGCGCCTGCGCGGGCGCATGAGCGAGGAGTTCTTCAGACGCGCTTTGTTCGGCTTTTTGGTGCTGCTCTCCGTGATTCTTATTTTCAAATAAGCAGGAACAGACATGAATACACCACCGCCCCCAGAGACCGCAGAACAACTGAGCTGGCACGACGGCCTGCTGCTGGGCTTCACGCCCATGGACGCGTTGCACCAAGAATTTGTGCAATGCGTCACCGCCTTGCAAGAGGCCAGCGATGCGGACTTGCCCGAGCGGCTGGCGCAGCTCATCGCCCATGCACAGGCGCACTTTGGCGAAGAAGACCGATGGATGGCGCAAAGCCAGTTTCCCGCGCTGGAATGCCACGTCAACGAGCACGCGGCGGTGATGCGCTCCACGCTGGAGGTGCAAGAGCTGCTGGCCCAAGGCCACGCGGCGGTTTGCCGTGACTTGGCATTGGAGCTGGTCCGCTGGTTCCCCGGCCACGCCGACTACCTGGACGCCGCACTGGCGCACTGGATGTGCAAGCAGCGCCTGGGCGGCAAGCCAGTGGTCCTGCGGCGCAAGATGGCGTAAGTCCCGCGCAGAAATTCCATGCGTGTTTTTTGTAGGCGCTTGACTGCAAGCGATTCGCGCCGGGCCACAAACATTGGCTCGTGCGAATGATCGCCGGCAGGCCGGCTCCTCAAGGGAAAGGCTGCCCGTCATGCCACCACCGTGGACCAAACCCAAGGGACGAGCAGCACCACCCCAAGGTCTCACAAGCGCGCCATCAGACGCCAAGAAAATCCCGCACCAAGCGCCCCACCACCTCAGGCTCCTCCACTTCAGGCATGTGGCCCACGCCGGGCAAGACCTCCAGCCGCCCCTGCGCGAGGTGTGGCAGCAACAGGTCACAGTTGTCTTGGCGCGGGTTGATGCGGTCCTCGTCGCCTTGGATCATGAGCGTGGGCATGGACAAGGCCGCCGCGTGGTCGGGGCTGTAAAAGTCGCTCAGGCGAAAGGCCACGGCGCGTAGCAATCCATCTGGCTGTATGCCGCGGGCCATGTCCACCAGCAGCTCGCGCACGTGCGCGGGCGTGGCCGCGCCCACCATGGTGTCCACACCCGCATCACCATACTGGTAGCCGCCTTTGCGCACGCGCTGGGCCCTTGCCTCAAAGGCTTGGCGGCGTTGCTCGCTCGGCTGCCGTTGGCCCACGCCTGTGCCACTGAGCACCAAGTGGCTGACGCGTTGCGGGTGTGCGATGGCAAAGGCCTGGGCCACGCCCGAGCCAAAGGAGTGGCCATGCAGGGCCACGCGCTCGAGGCACAAGGCGTCCAGAAAATCAGCCACGGCCTGGGCGTAGTCGGCAGCCGTGGGCGTGCGCGTGACCAGGTTGTCGCTCAGCCAATAACCCGGCGCGTTCCAGGCGATCACCCGGCGCTCGGGCGCCAGTGCCTGCAGTGTCCAGCGAAAATATGCCGAGTGGCCGCCTATGCCGTGGAGCAGAACCACTGGCGGTGCATCATGGGGGCCCGCCTCGCGCAGGGAAAAGCGGTCGCCCTGGTAACGGGGCTGCGCTGCAGGCAAAATGCGAACGAATTTGGTTTCAGGCAACAAAGGAATGAAATGGCTCATCTGCACACTTTACGTCATGGACGCCGTACCCTGCTGGCGTGGGTCAGCACGCTGCTGCTGGGCCTGCCCGTGACGCAAACACTGGCCCAAGCGCAAACCCCAGAGTGGCCCAGCCGCGCCGTCAGGCTGGTGGTGCCCTACCCGGCCGGTGGCGGGGTGGATGTGCTGGCCCGCGCGCTGGCGCAAAAGCTGCAAGACAAATGGGGACAGCCCGTGACTGTGGACAACCGCCCGGGTGCCAACACCTTGGTGGGCACCGAGGCCGTGGCCCGCGCCAGCGACGGGCACACGCTGCTGTTCACCACCGACGCCACCTTCACCATCAACCCGCACCTCTATGCCCGGCTGCCTTACGACCTGGAGCGCGACTTTGTGGCCGTGACGCATTTGGTGAGTTTCAGCCAAATGCTGGTGGTCAATGCAGAATTTCCGGCCAAGACCTTGAGCGAGCTGGTGACGCTGGCGCGCCAAAAACCAGGCTCGCTCTCCTACGCCTCTTACGGCCCGGGCAGCCAGCCGCAGCTGGCCACCGAGATGATCAAGCAAAAAACCGGCACCTTCATCGTGCACATTCCCTACCGGGGCATTCCGCAGGCGGTGATGGCGGTGGTGAGCAACGAGGTGCCCATGACCTGGTCGGGCATTCCTTCGGCCCGGGCGCACCTGGCCAGCGGCAAAATTCGCGCCTTGGCCTATGGCGGCAAAACCCGCAGCAGCGCCTACCCCGAGGTGCCCACGGTGGGTGAGCTCGGCTTTGCCGAGGTCGATGCCAATGTCTGGGTGGGCTTGTTTGCGCCCGCCAGCGCGCCTGCGGCCACGGTGCAAAAAATCCACCGCGACACCCTGGCCGTGATCACCGAGCCAGACTTTCGCCGCCGCGAGGTCGAAGGCAAGGCTTATGACTTTGCAGGCCAAGGCCCAGAGGACTTCAAGCGCTTCATTGCGCGCGAGAGCGCCAGCCGCAAAACCACGCTCAAAGCCTCAGGCGCCAAAATTGAATGACATCTGACTGGCGAGCGCTCACACAAGCCCAGTTGGACGCAGCTTATGACCAGCGCCTGCATGCGCCCAACATGGCGGCCGTGATGGCCGAGCTGGCCCAGGCCAGCGCGCAAGCCCAAGCCCGGCTGCCCCAGCGCCAGCGCCAGGCCTATGGCCCCCAGTCTGTGGAAGCGCTGGACTGGTACCCTTGCGGCCAGGCCCAAGCACCCGTGGTGTTTTTCGTCCACGGCGGGGCCTGGCGCAGCGGGCAAGCCAAGGACTACGCCTTTTTTGTGGAATGGATGCTCAAAGCAGGCATGGATGTGGCGGTCCCCGACTTTGCCGCAGTCACCGAGGTGGAGGGCGACTTGGGCAAGTTGTACCGGCAAGTCTCCATGGCCTTGCGCTGGGTGGTCGGGCGCAAGTCCAGCGCTGGGCTGCCTCTTCATACGCCTGCTCATCTCTGCGGGCATTCATCGGGGGCGCACCTGGCCGCCTGCTTGGCCACCGACCCGGCACTGGCCCGCTCAGTCGCCAGCCTCACGCTGTGCAGCGGCTTGTATGAGCTCGAGCCCGTGAGTCTGTCCTCACGCAACAGCTATGTCCGCTTCACTCCCGCCATGGTGCAGGCGCTCAGCCCCATGGCCCAAGTGCAGCAGATTCAAGCGCCCGTCACGCTGCTGTATGGCAGTCAGGAGACGCCCGAGTTCATTCGGCAAACCCTGGCTTTTCACCAGACCTTGCAGACAGCTGGCCAGCGTTCAAGCTTGCACTGTGGTGAAGGCCTGAACCACTTTGATATTTTGGCCACCCTGGGCCAGCCGGGCGGATTGTTTGCGCAATGCGTGCAAGCGGCTTGGGGCAGCGCCAAAAACACGCCGCACCCCCCTTTTTGATGGGTCCATCGGTGAAACCACTTCCAGCGATCGTCAGCAACCCTGCCATTGCAGAAATCAGTCAAATCTGCACCAGGACAGATTCGCAGCGCATGCTGAGCTTGGGCGCTTAGCTGGCCATGGGCGTGCTGGATGCCAAGATTGTTTACGTGCGGTTCTGTGGCGGTAGATTCAGGGTGCCGTTTGCCGCTGCTTGCCCGCAAAGCCAGTAAAGACCATGAAAAAATCGCCAAGCATGGGGTTTTCTCTGTAACTTCTGAGGCGTTTATCGATTTGGCAAATCAGGGCCAAACCGAAATCGGCGGGCCTGGTCAGATCGATGCCAGCGTCGAAACCGTTACACAAAAGCTAGGACTGGTCCGCCCCTGACTGCTTGAAACATGCACGGCACAACGGCCAAGTCAAGGCCATGGCCACAAGGCCGCTCACCGCACAGGCCAGCGCGGCCGTTGGGGCCCCGAGGTGCACGGCCAGCCAGCCAATCGCCAGAAAGCCCAGAGGTGCCACGCCGATACACATGGTCATCAGGCCCATCGCGTACACACGTTGATCTGCCTGAACGCTGCTGTACACCAACGTTGGTTGCATCACTGTAAAGCCTGCCTGAACTACACCGATGACAAATAAAATGACGCTGGTCAGCAGCACGTGATGGCTGGAGGCGAAAGCCACTTGCAGCAACAGAAACAGCAGCACTGCCCCAAGGTAAACCGGCCCATGGCGCAGGTGCCTGGCGAGGGAGCTCAGCGCCAGCGCACCCAGCAGAGAGCCGATACCGTCCAAACTGGCCAGCAAGCCTATGCCCTGCGCGTCCAACTGAAGCTGGTCGCGGCCGATCACAGGAATCATGCTGAGCACCGGCCAGGCGAACAGGTTGAAAAGCACCGTGATCCACAGGATGGACTGAAGGGGCCGGGATTCACGCGCCGCGTGCAGGCCGCGCTGCAAAAGTTGGCGTATCGTGAGCTTGGGGGCTGCAGCATGCCCTGGCGGCGAGTTGGTCAGACCGATCAGCGCCATCAGCACGGGCAGGTAAAGCAGCGTCGCACACAACAACACGGCCTGAAGGCCACCTTGCGCCAGCAAAAGACCACCCAGCATCGGCCCGATCAAGCGGCAGGCGTTCGAGGCTACGGCATCCAGGGACATCGCCTGCACCATGCGTCCTTGACCTGCCAGATCACCCATCAGCGTGCGTCGCAGGGGCATATCGCCCGCCCATACGATGCCGTTGACGAAGCTGGCTGCGGCCAAATGCCAGACCTCGATGGCACCCCATGCGGACACGATCAGTAAAAGAAAGCAGGTCGCGAAAAGCACGGCATGCGTCAAGATCAACAGCCAGCGACGCGACATGTGCGAGGCCAGTGCGCCGAGCGCCAAGCCAAACAGCGACAGCGGCAGCAGGCGAAGCATCATCAGGCTGGCTACCCACAGCGCAGATTGGGTTTGATCGTAGGTAAACACCGCAAACGCCAGGATCTCAAGCCAACGGATCAGAGACATCAACATGCCAACGGCCCACAGGCGCTGGAGTTGCTGGTCACGGTGGATCGGCGGTGGATCGGCTGGAGGGGGTATAGCGTGTGTTGGGAAAGACAATGGGAATGGCGGTAACCGGCTCGTGTGCTTGCCGCAGCCTGATTATCGACCTGTTTCCCGGAGGAGTCTAAATATCAGATGCTGATGATTTCTGATCAATACATTCTGCCAAAGGCGTCCGGGTTGCAGGAGAGAAGCCGCCCCATGCCAGGACAGTTGAACCTAAAAGTGGGTCAAATCGTGGGCGACGGGAACAGCCAAGGCTTTGGCTGCACCCCATCACTGCTTCATTGACCGATCAAAAGTCAATTTGGGGCAATCGGTGCTTGGGATTTGGAGGCATGTGCCGCTGAGTTTCCAGCGATGCGCCCAGAGGTAAACGCCCAAGCCAGGTGAAGCCCATGTCCTCGCAAAAGCATGCCAACTTGGCCCATACACCCCACAGCGTAAAGGCCCGCCAATACGGTGTCATTTGCATCTCGAACTTG
>CAMCNQ010000167.1 GCA_945875955.1 Limnohabitans sp. Rim8
ATGCAGTAAAGTGCATGTTTTGGGTGAGAAGAAAACAGAGGGTTTTCCCTAGTTATGGAGACAATTTTGAGCACCAGATCTGACATGGACACCTTGATCTCGGACTTGCCGGTGGCACAAGTCAAGCGCAGCCCGTTTTTGGAAGCGCTGGGTGAGCGTGTGCGGACTTTGCGTTCTCGCAAAGGCATGACCCGCCGTGCCGTGGCCCAGGCGGCCGGTGTGTCCGAGCGGCACTTGGCGAATTTGGAGTACGGCACGGGAAATGTGTCGGTGCTGGTGCTGCTGCAAGTGGCCAATGCGCTTGAGTGTGCCTTGGCCGAATTGTTGGGCGACCTCACCACCACCTCACCCGAGTGGCTGCTTATTCGCGAGCTGTTGTCCAAGCGCAGCGAGGCCGACTTGCGCCGCGCTCGGCTGCAGTTGGGCGAGTTGTTTGGCGAGGGCGGCAACGCGCAAGAGCGCAAAAACAGGATCGCCTTGATCGGTTTGCGCGGGGCCGGTAAAACGGCCCTGGGCCAGCGCTTGGCCAACGATCTGGGTTTTCCGTTCATAGAAATGAGCCGGCAGATTGAGCAATTTGCGGGCTGCCAGATCAGCGAGATTCACAACCTGTATGGTGCCAATGCCTACCGCCGCTACGAGCGGCGGGCCTTGGAAGAGGCGATTCAAATCTACCCTGAGGCGGTGCTGGCCACGCCCGGTGGCTTGGTATCCGACTCGGCCAACTTCAATTTGCTGCTTTCGCACTGCACCACCGTGTGGTTGCAAGCCGATGCCGCCGACCACATGGGTCGGGTGGCGGCCCAAGGCGACATGCGGCCCATGGCCGCCAGCCGTGAAGCCATGGAGGATTTGAAGCGCATCTTGGAGGGCCGCGCAGCCTTTTATTCCAAAGCAGATTTGTGCATCAACACCAGTGCGGGCAGCGAAGACCAGGCTTTTGAGCAGCTGCGCGCCTCGGTGCGCCAGCATTTGCAGCGCCCGGCTTGAAGCCCCTCGCGGTGCTGATTCAAGGGTAAATACCTATAAAATGCAGTAAAGTGCATATTGAAGACCAGGAGTATGTGCACTAAACTTCGTGCAACATGCAATCCAATGCATTTTTGACCGAAATCAACACCCCGCACCAGAGACTGCCATGAACACATCACCCCAGGTCGACTACCAAACCAGTCCCGCCCACTACAAGCACATCACCTTGTCTTTTGAGGGCGAGATTGCCACCTTGGCCATCAACATCAACGAAGACGCGGGCATCCGCCCCGGGTACAAGCTCAAACTCAACAGCTACGACCTGGGCGTGGACATTGAATTGCACGACGCGCTGCAGCGCATCCGCTTTGAGCACCCTGAAGTGCGTGCTGTGATCGTGACCAGTGCCAAAGACCGCGTGTTCTGCTCGGGTGCCAACATCTTCATGCTGGGTGTGTCCACCCACGGCTGGAAAGTGAACTTTTGCAAGTTCACCAACGAAACCCGCAACGGCATCGAAGACTCCAGCAGGCACGACGGCCTGAAATTCATTGCCGCCCTGAACGGTGCTTGCGCCGGTGGCGGCTACGAGCTGGCCCTGGCCTGTGATGACATTGTGTTGGTGGACGACCGGTCCAGCGCCGTGTCCTTGCCTGAGGTGCCTTTGCTGGGTGTTTTGCCCGGCACCGGTGGCCTGACCCGAGTGACCGACAAGCGCCATGTGCGCCACGATTTGGCCGATATTTTCTGCACCAGCGTGGAAGGCGTGCGCGGCCAAAAGGCCGTGGACTGGCGCTTGGTGGATGCGGTGGCCAAGCCCGCCGTGTTCAAAGACGTGGTGAAAGCGCGCGCCACGAAACTGGCCGCAGGCAGCATTCGGACCGCAGGCGTCAAAGGCGTTGCGCTGACGCCTTTGAACCGCAGCATCGCCGCCGATGCCTTGACCTACGGCAACGTCACGGTGGCGATCGACCGCGCCAAACGCCAAGCGGTGTTCACTGTCAAGGCACCGGCCACACTGCAGCCCACCGACATTGCTGGCATCGAAGCCGCAGGCGTGAACTGGTGGCCGCTGCAAATGGTGCGTGAGCTGGACGACGCGATTTTGCACATGCGCACCAACGAACTGGACATCGGCACCTGGGTGCTCAAGACGGCCGGTGATGCCGCCGCCGTGCTGGCCTGCGACGCCGCTTTGCTGGCGCACAAAGACCACTGGCTGGTGCGCGAAACCATTGGCCATTTGCGCCGCACTTTGGCCCGCCTGGACGTGTCTTCGCGCAGCCTGTTTGCCTTGATTGAAGAAGGCTCTTGCTTTGCCGGTACCTTGGCCGAACTGGCGTTTTGCGCCGACCGTGCTTACATGCTGGCTTTGCCCGACGACGAAGCCAAGGCCCCCAAGCTGCAATTGAGCGAAATGAATTTCGGCTTCTTCCCCATGGTCAACGACCAGACCCGTTTGCAGCGCCGCTTTTACGAAGAAGTGCCCGCCATGGAAGCCGCGCGCAGCGCGATTGGCAAGGTGCTCGACGCTGACGCGGCCTTGGCCCTGGGCCTGGTCACCGCCGCGCCGGACGACATCGACTGGGCTGACGAAATTCGCACGGCTTTGGAGCAGCGCGCGACCATGTCGCCCGACGCCCTCACGGGACTCGAAGCGAATCTGCGTTTTGCGCAAAAAGAAAACATGGCCACCCGCATTTTTGGCCGCTTGACCGCTTGGCAAAACTGGATCTTCCAGCGCCCCAACGCGGTTGGCGAAAAAGGCGCTTTGAAGGTCTATGGCAAGGGCGAAAAGGTCCAATTTGACATGAACCGCGTCTGATGTTTTGACGTTGTGCAGCGCGGTGCCCGGTGGTCTGCGCTGCAACCGAAATTTGACCCCACCGTTGCTTTTTTTATTTTCTGGAGACTCTCATGTCCGGTATCAACTACAGCGAAAAAATCCCCAATAACGTCAACCTGTCTGAAGACCGCACGCTGCAACGCGCGCTGGAGCAGTGGCAGCCCAACTTCATCAACTGGTGGGACGACATGGGCCCCGAAGGCTCGACCGACATGGACGTGTACCTGCGCACCGCCGTCAGCGTGGATCCGCAAGGCTGGGCCCAGTTTGGCCACGTCAAGATGCGCGACTACCGTTGGGGCGTGTTCTTGAACCCCGGCGAGCAAGACCGCAAGATCCACTTCGGCGACAACATCGGCGAAAAAGTCTGGCAAGACGTGCCTGGCGAACACCGCGCCAACCTGCGCCGCATCATCGTGACACAAGGCGACACCGAGCCAGCTTCGGTGGAGCAGCAGCGCCATCTGGGCCTCACAGCCCCCAGCATGTACGACTTGCGCAACCTGTTCCAGATCAACGTGGAAGAAGGCCGCCACCTGTGGGCCATGGTGTATTTGCTGCACAAATACTTTGGCAAGGACGGCCGTGAAGAAGCCGATGCGCTCTTGCAACGCAACAGCGGCAACGAAGACAACCCGCGCATCTTGCAGGCCTTCAACGAGAAGACGCCCGATTGGCTGAGCTTCTTCATGTTCACTTACTTCACCGACCGTGACGGCAAGTTCCAGCTGTGTGCTTTGGCCGAATCCGCTTTTGACCCACTGGCGCGCACCACCAAGTTCATGCTGACCGAAGAAGCGCACCACATGTTCGTGGGCGAGTCCGGCGTGAGCCGCACCATCCAGCGCACGGTGGAGGTGATGAACCAGCTCAAAACCGACGACGTGGCCAAGCTGCGCGCCGCTGGCGTGATTGATTTGCCCACCATCCAGCGTTACATCAACTTCCACTTTTCGGTGACCATCGACCTGTTCGGGGCCGACCAGTCGTCCAACGCGGCCACCTTCTACAGCTCGGGCCTCAAGGGCCGCTACGAAGAAGGCAAGCGCGGCGATGACCATGTCTTGAAGGGCAACAGCTACAAGATTTTGTCGGTCGAAGAAGGCAAGCTGATTGAAAAAGAAGTGCCCATGCTCAACGCCTTGAATGAAGTGCTGCGCGACGATTACATCCTTGATTCCAAAGGCGGCATTGACCGTTGGAACCGCGTGATCTCCAAGGCGGGCATTCCCTTTACATTGACCGCACCCCACAAAGCGTTTCACCGCAACATCGGCTCTTTGTCGGGCTCCAAGATCACGCCCGATGGCCGTGTGGTGAGCGATGCCGAGTGGATGGCGCAAGTGGGCGAATGGTTGCCTACCAACGAAGACCGCGCCTATGTCGCCAGCCTGATGGGCCGCGTGGTCGAGCCTGGCAAGTTTGCCAACTGGATTGCGCCACCCGCCATGGGCATCAACCGCCAAGCAGCGGACTTTGATTACATCCGGTTCAACTGATGCGATAAATCTTTGACCGACTGCTGCCTCTGTTTCGTTACAGGGGCAGCAGTTGACAAAGCAAGGGGCGGGTTCCTCATGACGGGGTACCGAAAATCGTCACCCGCCCCTTGCCCTGTCAACTGCATGGGGTTTGTTCAGTGTCTTGTTTGCCACAGGACCATTGGGGTGTTGGTGATTTGGATGTGCTGCCTTGAGCTGAGGCGGTCATTGAAAGGGCAAGGGGCGGGTTCCTCATGACGGCGTACCGAAAATCGTCACCCACCCCTTGCCCTTTCAATGACACAGGCTGGGTGAGTCATAGGAACACCGGTAGACTGCCGATGTTCAAATTGGCACACAGCGACGGCATGGCCTGGGGCCGGGTGCCGATTTCTGGTACCCCAGCATGAGGCGCCCGGCCCCAGGTCGTGACGCCGCGGACCTCGCAGACCACAGACACAAAAAGCCAAAACACAAGAGATCCAAGACATGACCACCGAAGCCACGCTGATCAAACAACACCTGATCGACCCGGAAATCTGCATCCGCTGCAACACCTGCGAAGCCATCTGCCCGGTGGGTGCCATCACCCACGACTCGCTCAACTACGTGGTCAAGGCCGACATTTGCAACGGTTGCATGGACTGCATTTCGCCATGCCCCACCGGCTCGATCGACAACTGGCGCATGGTGCCCAAGGCCCAGGCCTACAGCATTGAAGAACAACTCAAGTGGTACGACCTGCCTGCCGAACTGAGCGCCGAAGAACTGGCCGCCCATGGCGCTGACGTTGTGCCGCAAGCGGGTGCCGCACAAGAAACCCATGCCGCTTTGCAAACGGCCGCTTCGTCCTCGTCTTTGTCCTCGTTTGCAGTGAGCACGCCCAAAGCTTCCGACGTCCATTCGGCCCAGTTCGGCGCAACCCTTCCCCCCTGGTCTGCGGCCCATGCCTACACCAACCTTTATGGTCCCAAGGCGCAAGAAAAAACCATCACCGCCAGCGTGACCGGTAACTTGCGCGTCACCGAAGTGGGTTTGTTGGAAGGTCAGCAAGACTACGACACCCACCACATCGTGTTGGACTTTGGCAAGCTGCCCTTTCCGGTGCTCGAAGGCCAGTCGATTGGCATTATCCCGCCCGGGCTGGACGCCAACGGCAAACCGCACCATGCGCGCCAGTACTCGGTGGCCAGCCCGCGCAATGGCGAGCGCCCGGGGCACAACAACCTGTCGTTGACCATCAAGCGTGTGCTCGAAGACCACGACGGTCGGCCCGTTCGTGGCGTGGCCTCCAATTTCATGTGCGACCTCCAGGTGGGCGACAAAGTGCAGGTGATCGGACCTTTTGGCGCCAGCTTTCTCATGCCCAACCACCCCAAAAGCCACATCGTGATGATCTGCACCGGCACCGGCTCGGCTCCTATGCGGGCCATGACAGAGTGGCGTCGTCGCCTGAGGGCCAGCGGCAAGTTTGAAGGCGGCAAGCTGATGCTGTTTTTCGGCGCGCGCAGCCCGGCTGAACTGCCGTATTTCGGTCCGCTCAACAAGCTGCCCAAAGACTTCATCGACACCGAGTTTGCTTTTTCACGTGAGGTGGGCAAGCCCAAGCGCTATGTGCAAGACGCCCTGCGCGAGCGCGCCGCCGACATCGCCTTGCAACTCAAAGACCCCAACAGCTTTTTTTATGTCTGTGGCCTCAAAAGCATGGAAGAAGGCGTGGTCATGGCCCTGCGTGACATCGCGCTCAATGCGGGTCTGGACTGGGAGCAGATCGGTGCGGCACTGAAAAAAGAGGGTCGACTGCATTTGGAGACCTATTGATTTGCAACAAAGGCCTGTCAATCTGTCAGGCCCGTGAACGAAAAACAGGGTGTGAACAATCACGCCTTGAACACGTTCAGCAAAACCCCCTGATTCAATGGGTGCGTCGCGGCTTTGCGTGGGAAGGCGCGCCTTAAGCAATCAAAGTCAACAGATCAGGAAAGCCGCAGCAGGGGTTTTCGGATGAAAAAAATAACAACTGGCATTGAAAAAATAGCCCTGCTACTGCGGGTTATTACTTAGGGATTGCAAGATATGAAAACTGATAATACCTGCCCAAGCTGTAGTTTTTACACTTGACAGATGAACACCGATTGGAGACCCTTTTGACCGATTCGAAAACCCCTCGCCGTCGTGGCCTTCTCAAAGGCGCTGCCATTGCCGCAGGCGCCCTGTCTGCACCCATGATCGCCACGGCCCAAACCGGCCCGATCAGCATGCGCTGGCAAAGCACTTGGCCTGCCAAAGACATCTTCCATGAATATGCTTTGGACTACGCCAAAAAAGTCAACGACATGACCGGCGGCGATCTGAAGATCGAAGTCTTGCCTGCTGGCGCTGTGGTGCCTGCTTTTGGTTTGCTCGAAGCGGTGTCCAAAGGCACTTTGGATGGTGGTCACGGTGTGTTG
>CAMCNQ010000168.1 GCA_945875955.1 Limnohabitans sp. Rim8
GGTGGTGACGCGCCTGCTGGCCTGGGAACAAGAACAAGCCGATGTGTTGTTGGCGGATGTGTTTGGCTACCATGCGGTTCAGCTGGGATGGTCCGAATTGGCGGCATTGCGCTCCAACCGAATGCCCCACCGTTGGTTGGCCCACGCCGAGTTCGAGAATGGCCTTTCTCTGGATGCCGAGCCGAGTGATGTCGCGGCACATTTGTACATCGACAGCCGGGCTTGGCCATGGGCGTCAGACAGCCTTGATTTGGTGGTCTTGCCCCATGTCTTGGAACAATCGGCCGATCCCCATGCTTGTTTGCGCGAGGTTGAACGTGTGCTGATCCCTGAAGGCCAAGTCTTGATCACCGGCATCAACCCTTGGAGTTGGTGGGGCCTAAGGCATAGCCTTGAGCAGCGCCGGGGGGCAGACATCAACCATGCCCCAGCGTCTTTGATCGGCTACAAGCGCTTGCGAGATTGGTTGCGTTTGCTGGGTTTTGAGGTACAGGTCAGCCGATTTTGGGGGTGGACCCCGGCTTTGGGCAGTGAGGCCTGGATGCAAAGGCTGGGTTTCATGGACAAATTGGGCGCGCGCTGGTGGCCAATTCTTGGGGGCACCTACTTGTTGATGGCAACCAAAAGGGTTCCGGGTGGCCGTCTGATCGATGGGCGTCGCTGGCGCACGTTACGATCGCCCTCGGCGACAACCGCGCCGATCACCCGTTCTGACTCCTCTGCTGGCCGCTTACCGGCTTCGAAAGATTTTGTTGAGCCACGTTGAAATTCATACCGATGGTGCCTGTAAAGGCAATCCAGGCCCAGGGGGGTGGGGTGTTCGCCTGAAATCGGGGGCGCATGTGCAGGAGCTGTTTGGCGGCGAATTGAACACCACCAACAACCGCATGGAGATGACCGCCGTCATCGAGGCCTTGCTGGCCCTGAAGCGGCCTTGCCACGTGACGCTGTATTTGGACAGTGAATACGTGCGCAAGGGCATCACCGAATGGATCCATGGCTGGAAAGCCCGGGGTTGGCGAACGGCGGCCAAGCAGCCTGTGAAAAATGCCGATTTGTGGCAAAAATTGGACGCTGTGGTGTCCACTTCGGGCCACCAAATCGATTGGCGTTGGGTCAAAGGGCACAACGGCGACCCTGGCAACGAGCGGGCCGATGCACTGGCCAATCAGGGTGTTGACAAAGTCTTGGGGTGCTGAGTGGGCGTGCCCAGGCCTGCATTTCGGTTTGTTGGTCATTGGAATGCTGGTGACAGCGACCGTCTTTTTCAACAGATAAAGTCTAATTAGGCGTTTATTTGCCGTTTTTGGTGAATTTAAAATAAAGAGATTGATCCATGGCTTACAAAAAAAGATACGCCGCTTTGGCATTGGTGGGTTTGTGTGTCGCATCGGGCTTGGCTTGGTGGTTGCAAAATCCGACTGCTGCCAAGCCTGACGAGACTGCAAAATCCGCTGCAGCGCCCAGTGCGGGTCCCGCCAGACCGACCACGGTGGAAGTGGCCAAGGTTCAAACCCTGACTTTGGTGGACGAAACCCAAGCGGTGGGCAGTCTGCGCTCCCTCCAAGGGGTGATGCTGCGCCCAGAAGTGGGTGGCCGTGTCAAGCAAATCTTCTTCAACGATGGGCAACGGGTGCGAAAAGGCCAGGTGATGGTTCAGTTTGAAGACCAACTGCAGCAGGCGCAGTTGTCTCAGGCCAAAGCCGAGTTGTCGATTGCCGAAGCCAACCACAAGCGCAACCAGGAGCTGGTCACGCAAAACTTCATCAGCAAGCGCTCGCTGGATGAAAGCGGTGCGGCGCTGGAAGTGTCGCGCGCCAAGTTGGCGCTGGCCGACGCCACGCTGCAGCGCCTGAAGGTGCTGGCACCCTTTGATGGCACCACCGGCCTCAAGCAGATCAACGTTGGCGACTACCTCAAAGACGGCGCAGACATGGTCAACCTGGAAGACATGGACGCGGTGCTGTTGGATTTCCGCTTGCCCGAGCGCTTTCAGGCCAAAGTCCGCGCAGGCCAAACGGCTCAGTTGACGGTAGACGCTTTGCCCGGCCGTCCTTTCTCTGCGGTGGTGCAAGCGGTTGATCCCTTGATTGAAGCCAACGGTCGCTCGGTGGGGATACGCGGTTGCATCGACAACCGTCAAAATCAATTGCGGCCCGGCATGTTCGCCCGTGTCAATGCGGTGTTTGGTTCGCGTGAAAAGGCGCTGGTGATCCCCGAAGAGGCCATCATTCCACAAGGGGGCCGCAGCTTTGTGGTCAAAGTGGTACCCGGGGAGAAACCCGACACGCTGGTGTCTGAACGCGTCGCGGTGAAAACCGGATTGCGCCAACCAGGAAAAGTCGAAATATTGGAAGGCTTGAGCGCCGAAGACACCGTGGTCACGGCGGGCCATCAGCGCCTGCAAAAAGACGGTACAACGGTGCGTGTGATTGATTTGTCTCAGCCTGCCGGCGGCAAACCGCCCGCACCGGGAGCTGCACCTGCACCGGGAGCCGCACCGGGCGCTGCGCCTGCAGGTGCAGCCCCAGCAGCTGCTCTTTCCCCTGCTGCCAAGGCGCCCTCTGCGCCAGCAGCACCGGCCCGAAAAGTGGCGGTGTCTGGCCCTAACCCTTGTTTGAGGGGTGCAGATGCAACTCGCTGAAACCGCTGTTCGCCGGCCTGTCTTGGCCGTGGTCATGTCCTTGCTGATCTTGCTCATTGGCGCGGTCAGCTTCAAAAGCCTGTCTCTGCGCGAGTACCCGAAAATTGACGAACCCACGGTGACGGTCACCACCCGCTACACGGGTGCATCGGCCGAGGTGATCGAATCCCAAGTGACCAAGCCGCTGGAAGACTCCATTGCGGGCATTGATGCGGTCGATGTGATCACGTCCATCAGCCGGGCTGAACAGTCTCAAATCACGGTGCGTTTTCGCCTGGAAAAAGACGCCGATACGGCAGCGGCTGAAGTGCGCGACCGCACGTCTCGGGTGCGCAACCGCTTGCCCCAAGCCATTGAAGAACCCGTCATTGCCAAAGTCGAGGCCGATGCTTTCCCGGTGGTCTGGCTGGCTTTTTCAAGCGACACGCTGAACGCCCTGCAAATCAATGACCTGGTCAACCGGGTTGTCAAGCCCCGGTTGCAGACCGTCACGGGCGTGGCCGATGTGCGCATTTTCGGTGAGCGCAAATACGCCATGCTGGTTTCGCTCGACTATGCACGCCTGTCCTCATTCAAGCTCACGCCGCAAGATGTGGAAGACGCCATTCGGCGCAACAACTTGGAACTGCCTGCGGGCCGAATCGAGTCGAGCAACCGCGAGTTCAGCGTCTCTTCACAGACCGATCTGAGCCGTCCGGGGCAGTTTGGTGACATCGTCATTCGCAGCGTCAATGGCTTTTCGGTCAAGTTGCGGGACGTGGCCGAAATCAAAGAAGACGCCGCCAATGACCGCAGCGTGGTTCGCCTCAATGGCCGCTCTTCCATTTCAGCGGGCGTGATCCGTCAGGCCACGGCCAACCCACTGGAACTGTCCAAGGGGGTGAGGGAGATGCTGCCCCGTTTGAAAGCCGATTTGCCTGGCGACATGTTGATTGAGGTGGCCAATGACAACTCGGTCTTCATCGACCGGTCCATCAAGAACGTGTTCATAACCATCAGTGAAGCCGTGGTGTTGGTGGCCTTGGTGATTTTTTTCTTTTTGCGCACCCTGCGCGCTTCTGTCATCCCCATCATCACCATCCCGGTCAGTTTGATCGGCACCTTTGCCATGATGGCGCTGGCCGGTTTCACCATCAACACCCTGACTCTGCTGGCTTTGGTACTGGCCATTGGTTTGGTGGTGGACGATGCGATTGTGGTGTTGGAGAACATTTACCGCCACATTGAAGAGGGTTTGGACCCGTTCTCTGCCGCCATCAAGGGTGTGCGCGAAATCAGTTTTGCCGTGATCGCCATGACCATGACCTTGGCTGCGGTGTTTGCGCCCTTGGCCTTCACGCCCGGTCGAACGGGCAAGTTGTTCAGCGAGTTTGCGCTGGCCTTGGCGGGAGCCGTGGTTGTGTCTGGCTTTGTGGCCTTGACGCTGGCCCCCATGTTGAGCTCCAAACTGTTGCGCCACAACCCCAACCCCGGTTGGTTTGACCGCAACATGGAGCGCGGTTTGACCGCAGTGTCCAGCGGCTACGAACGCCTGTTGGGGCTGATCTTGAACCGTGCCCGCTGGGTGGTGGTTTTGGGGATGGTGGCGACGGGGGCGGGTATCGCTTGGATCTACCCCACCATGAAGCAAGAATTGGCGCCGCTGGAAGACCGGGGCACGATTTTGGCCAACATCAACGCGCCCGATGGTTCCACATTGGAATACACCGACCGTTATGCGCGGCAGCTCGAAAAAATCGGCCAAGCCTACCCCGAGTTTGACCGCATATTTGCCAACATTGGCAACCCCACTGTTGGCCAAGGCTCGGTGGTTTACCGGGCGGTGGATTGGGACGAGCGCAAGCGCACGACTTTGGACATTGCCCGTGAAATGGGTGCCAAGTTCGGCGGTTTGCCTGGGGTCAATGCCTTTCCCATCACGCCGCCTTCATTGGGCCAAGGTTTTCGCGAGCGCCCCTTGAACTTTGTGATCCAGACCTCGGACAGTTACCAAAACCTGAACCAGCTGACCCGACAAATCATGGACGAGGTGGCCAAGAACCCGGGCATCTTGCAAGCCGATGTTGATTTGCGACTGAACAAACCCGAATTACGGGTGGAAGTTGACCGCGTCAAAGCGGCCGAGTTGGGCGTGAGCATCGAGGTGGTGGCCCGCACCATCGAGACCATGTTGGGGGGCCGGGTGGTCACCCGCTACAAGCGCGATGCCGAGCAATTCGACGTGATCGTGCAAACCAAGCCATCGGCCCGCAACACGCCCGATGACATTGATGTGATCCAAGTGCGCGGGCGAAACGACACCATGATCCCCTTGTCGAGCTTGGTCAAGGTGCGCGAGAGCGTATCGCCACGTGAACTGAACCACTTTGGGCAACGTCGCTCGGCGTCCATCACCGCCAACTTGGCGCCCGATTACTCGCTGGGTGAGGCCATCAAATTCATGGAGGAAACAACGGCCAAAGTGCTCAAGCCCGGTTACACCACCGAGTTGAACGGCACCTCGCGGGAGTTCAAGAACTCGCAGGGTGCTTTGGTGATTGTGTTCGTTCTGGCTTTGTTCTTCATCTTTTTGGTGTTGTCGGCCCAGTTTGAAAGTTTCGTCGACCCTTTTGTGATCATGTTGTCTGTGCCTTTGTCCACGATCGGTGCCTTGCTGGCCCTCAAGTTCACGGGCGGATCGCTCAATGTGTATTCACAAATCGGCCTGATCACCTTGGTGGGATTGATCACCAAGCACGGCATTTTGATTGTTGAATTCACCAACCAACTGCGTGAAAAAGGCATGGAGATGCAAGAGGCGCTGATCAAGGCCTCTGCCCAGCGCCTGCGTCCGATCATGATGACCACCGGGGCCATGGTGCTGGGTGCGGTGCCGCTGGCACTGGCCACGGGTGCGGGCGCTGAAAGCCGCACGCAAATTGGCTGGGTCATTGTGGGTGGCATGAGCTTGGGCACTTTGCTGGCCGTCTTTGTGGTGCCCACCATGTACTCGCTGCTTGCACGCAAATCGGTGCCCGGTCCCAACAAGGCGGTGGCGAATGACCAAGCCCCAGCGGCAGGGCATTCGGCCGGGCATTGATTGTTCGATTTTTACCGCCATCAAAAAGGGCTGCAGATGCAGCCCTTTTTTCATGCCGGTCGCATTCAGAGGTGCCCATCAAACATCATCACATCCACGGCGTCGCCAACCGCCACATCGCCTTGCGCATGGCCCAGCACGATCAGGCCGTTGGCCTGCACCATGGAGCTGAGCACGCCTGAGCCCTGGTTGCCGGTGATGCTCACTTGCAGCTCGCCTGCTGCGTTGGTGCGGACGATGCCGCGCTGGTATTCGGTGCGGCCGGGTTTCTTGCGCAAGGCTTCAAGGCTTTTGGCCTTGAGCAGGGGCAAGGGGGGTGCTTGCCAACCCATGAGTTGTTGCAAAGCCGGGCGCACAAAGGCGGCAAAGGTCACCATCACGGCCACAGGGTTGCCCGGCAGGCCAAACAGCACGGCCGAGCGCTCACCGCGCTGGATGCGGCCCACCGCCATGGGGCGGCCCGGGCGCATGGCGATGCGCCAAAAGGCCACGTCGCCGAGTTTTCTCATCATGGCCTTGGTGTGGTCGGCCTCGCCCACGCTCACGCCGCCACTGGTGACGATGGCATCGGCCTGGTCTGCGGCCTTCAAGAAAGCTTGCTCCAGCGCCGCTGGCTCGTCGCGCACCACGCCCATGTCAATCAGCTCGCAGCCCAGGGCCTGCACCATGCCGGCCACGGTGTAGCGGTTGCTGTCGTACACCGCGCCTTCGCGCGGTGCTTCGCCCAGGCTCAAGATTTCGTCGCCCGTGGAAAAGTAGGCCACTTTGGGCCTGCGCCAAACGCTGACGGTGGGCAGCCCCAAGCTGGCCAGCAGGCCGCAGGCGGCAGGTGTAAACCGCGCTCCCGCTGACAAAGCGGCTTGGCCTGCCATCAGGTCTTCGCCCAGAAGGCGGCGGTTGTCGCCCGCTTGCAGCAGGCCGGGCGGGATGTGGACGGTGTCGACGTCCACCTTCACCAATTCTTGGGGGGCTACCGTGTCCAGCCCAGCGGGCATGATGGC
>CAMCNQ010000169.1 GCA_945875955.1 Limnohabitans sp. Rim8
ATGGCATCGATGGCGTCCAGCGTGCCATGGTTGTAACGGCAGCAAGAATGCAGCTTGAAATAGTTGTGCATCAAATGCCAGTCCTCACCCAAGTCGCGCATCAGGGTCTGGGCGTCAAAGTGCTCAGAGACAATTTCTCCAAACAAAGACTGCAAACCATTGTGCTCACCCGTGAAGCCGCAGGCCACCAAATCGCTGGCCAACACGCCATTGCGGTTGCTCAGGCCCGCATAGACATTGCGCACCAGACCGCCCTCGAGCATGGTGCGTTTGGAGGTGGCGGTTGTCATGGAGGTGCTGACGTTGATGGTCTCGCGCATGGCCGCCGTGTCCAGCCCCAACACCCGCGCGCAAGCGGCTGCAGCCCCAATGGTGCCCCAGGTCCCATGCGGGTGCATGGCACTGCGCAGCTGGGCGGCAGCGCCAATGCGCGAACCCACTTCATAGCCAACAACCAGCGCCGACAAAAAAAGCGCCGCGTCTGCCCCTTGCACTTCGGTCACGGCCAAGGCCGCAGGCAGCACATGGATGGCGGGATGGCCACGGGAAAATCGGTTGCCCTCGTCCATCTCCAAAAAGGTGCCCGCCGTGCCATTGAGCATGGCGGCGGCCTCTGCGGACACCTGGCGGCCGGCCCCAATCAAAGTGGCTGCGCCGCCCTGGGTGTGGCGGGCTTGAAGTCGGCGCATTTCGGGCTCGGCCGAGCCCGCCACGACAGAGGCCAGGGTGTCGGCCAGTATCCAGCCGGTGTGTTCTTGCACGGGGCGAGGCAAGTCCTCAAAGCGCAAATCGGCGGCAAACTGACTCAAACGGTCCAAGTCTTCGGTGTTCATGGCAAGGGGCTCCGGGGGAAATGTTTAAAAATAGAGGCGGGCTGGCTCCAATGCACATCGGGGCGCGAACGCATGTCGGCCAGCAATTGGCGCAAGGCCCCAATCCGGCTGGACATGCCGCACACCCAGGGGTGCAACGCCAGCCCCATGACCGGGCTGCGCTGGCTTTGCTGGGCCTCTTGGCGCAGCCGGTCAAAGGCCTGCAAAGTCAGCTCGGCATGCTGGTGCGGATCCAGGTTGCGCAGCCATTGGCACTGCACATCGTCCCACTCGGCCGACAAGGGAACAGCCAGCACCGGTGGCTGGGTTTTCAGCCAATACGGCTGGTCGTCATTGGTCCAATCCAGGGTGTAGGCGATGCCCGCTTCGGCCAGCAGTGCGTAAGTCTCAGGGGTGGTCCCCCAGTCCTGGCTGAGCCAGCCCAATGGCTGGCGACCGGTGCATTCGCGCAGTGTTTGCAAAGACTGTGCAATCGCCTCGCGCTGCTCTGTCAGGCCCATGCCACTGTGCTGCAACGAAGAAGCCGTCTGGCCGTGGCCAATCCATTCACAGCCCCAGTCGTTGAAGGCCTGAACCAATTGGGGCAAGCGCTGCACGGCTTTGGCGTTGGCCGCCACAGCAGGGCAAATGCCCTGGGCCTTCAAGGCATCCATGACGCGAAACACGCCGATGCGCAAACCGTATTCACGCTGTGTCCAGTTGCGGTAATCGGGGCTGAAGCTGCCAAATTCGCCCACAAAGCGCGGGTCCCGCAGGCTGCCCTCGGGTGGATCGGCTTCCCAATGTTCAAGGCACAAAACCACAAACGCCTGCAGCTGCGCTGCGCCCGAAACGGGCTCACGCGCCCGCAGGGGCCAGGCCGAAAAATCGTAATGCAGATGGTCCATGGGATAGTCTCATGGTTTGGAAATCAACAATATGGGCAAAAAGGCTTGACAGCGCCACCGAGTCAATTCATAGTCTAGACCAATTGTTCTAAGTTGGGAACAATTAAACTTCATCCCATTTTTCGAGGACACCGCATGACTTCCGAAAACCGCATTTCCCGCCGCCTGGTGCTGCAAGCTGGCGCCGCCACCTCCGCCATTGGAGCCCCTGGCTTTTTGTTCGCACAACCCAAACCCATCAAAATCGGTTTGGTCCATCCCGTCAGTGGCGGTTTGGCTTACAGCGGGGCCCAAAGCCGGCTCGGTTGCGTGATGGCCATCGATGCCATCAATGCCGCTGGCGGCATCAAATCCATGGGCGGGGCCAAACTGGAAGCGGCTTTGGGCGACTCACAGTCGCGCCCTGAGATTGGCGTTGCCGAAGTCGAGCGCCTGCACCAAGACGGTGTTTCGGCCTACATCGGCTGCTTTTCCAGCGCCATTGCCTTGCCCGCCACACAAGCGGCGGCCAAGTACAACACACCGTTCCTGATCGACGTCGGCGTGTCCGACCTGATCGTCAGTCGCGGTCTGAAAAACGTCTTCCGCCTGGCCCCTGGTTTTGGCAAATGCGCGGACGACGCCATCGTGGCCTTGGGCGAAGTCAACAAAGCCGCCGGCAACATTGCCAAGACCGCGGTCCTGGTGCATGAAGAGTCGGAATTTGGCACGGGCACTGCCAAACTGCTGGCTGGCAAAATGCCCGGCATCAACATCACAGTGGCCGATGTGATCAAGCATGCCAACCCCACACGTGACTTTTCCAACGTGGCTTTGCGCATCAAGAGCCTCAAGCCCGACTTGGTGATCATGAGCAATTACCAAAACGAATACGTGCTGCTGGCGCGCACACTGCACCAGCAAAAAATCGATGTCGACTGCATGTTCAGTGTTTTGGGCGGAGGCTTTAACTACAAGTTGGTCAAAGAGCAACCCCAAGTGGCCCAACACATGATGGACTTCAACCATTGGTTCAACCCGCGTGACCCCAAGGCCATGGCCATGAAGAAAACCGTCGAGGCCACCGGCAACCTGTTCACCTTCGAAGTCTATTGCGGCTGGAACTCGGTCATGCTGTATGCCGATGCGCTGGAGCGCGCCAAATCGGCCGACAAGGAAAAAGCCATCGCCGCTTTGGAAAGCAGCACCTGGTCCAACCACTTCATGCCTTACGGCGAGACCAAGTTTGTCAACGGCCAAAACATCGGCGGCAGCGCGGCCTTGTTGCAAGCCACCAGCACCGACATCGAAGTCGTCTGGCCGAACAAGTTTGCCTCGGTCAAGCCGGTTTTCCCTCGTCCCAAAATGAGCTGATTCAACAGGCTTTCAACAACAAGACCAGCGCCTGCCAGCAAGGCAAGCGCTGGTCTTGTTTGCAACCGGCATACACAGGGGCACAGCTTTGGACTTGAGCATCTTCGTTTCGGCGGCGATCAACGGACTTCTGATTGGGGGCATCTACACCCTCGTGGCATCAGGATTGACCTTGATCTATGGCGTTTTGCACATCATCAACTTCGCCCATGGCAGCATGCTGATGCTGGCCATGTTTGGCGTTTATTACCTGTTGATGAAGTTGGGCATTGACCCTTATTTGTCTTTGTTGATCATGGTGCCCACCATGTTTGTGTTCGGCTTTGGCCTGTACAAGTTGCTGATTGGCAAATTGGCGCAGGGCAAAGACGAGAACATCTTGCTCATCACCTTGGGCTTGTCCATCCTGATCGAGAACCTGGCTTTGATGTTTTTCAAGGGCGACACCCGCACCATTTCGGTCTCCTACTCGGACACCATGGTCGAGATGGGCCCCACCTTGGTGTCCTTGCCCAAACTGATTTCATTTGCCGCCGCCATGGCTTTGTGCGCGGCGCTCGGTCTGTTCATACAGCGCACCGACATTGGCAAAGCCATTCGCGCCGTGGCCAAAGAGCGCGTGGGTGCCCGCTTGGTGGGCATCAACGTCGAACAGGTGTTTGCCATCTCTTACGGCATTGGTTTGGCCACGCTGGGCGCTGCAGCCTGTCTATTGATGCCGATTTTTTACGTCTCGCCCACCACAGGCCATGTGTTTGTCATGGTGGCCTTCACCGTGGTGGTGCTGGGCGGCATGGGCAGTTTTCTGGGTGCCGTCGTGGGCGGTTTGATCGTCGGACTGACCGAGTCTTTCGGCGGCCTCTTTTTGGGTGAAAGCCTCGGTCAAATCGGCATTTCGCTGATCTTTATCCTGATTTTGTTGTTCCGACCCTCAGGTCTTTTTGGAGCCAAGCGATGACCGGCAGCGCGCGCAGCATAGGATGGCCATTGCACCTGGGGCTGCTGGCCTTGGCCGTGCTTTTTCCCTTTGTTTTCTCTTCGCCCTTCCTGGTGAATTTTGGGGTCTTGGCCCTGTTTTATGCCTTCATTGGCCAGTCCTGGAACATCGCGGGCGGCTTTGCCGGGCAGCTTTCATTTGGCCATGTGGTGTTTTTTGGCGCTGGTGCCTATGCCTCCACGATTTTGCAGTTGCGCTACGGCCTCAACCCTTGGCTGGGCCTGCCCGTCAGCGCGCTGGCCGGTGCCGTGGTGGGGGGCATCATCGGATTTTTGTCCTTTCGCGCCGGGCTCAAGGGTTCTTATTTCGCCCTGATCACCCTGGCCTTTGCCGAAGTGCTGCGCATTTTGGTGAACTCGGTGGAGTTCACAGGCGGCGGTCTGGGCATGCTGATTCCGGCCAAAATTGGCGCAGCGAATTTCCAGTTCTCTGAGCGCATCGGTTTTTATTTTGTGATCCTGACGATGACGGTGCTGTCGGTGGCCATCGCGGTTTGGCTCAAGCGCTCGCGCTTTGGTGCGCAATTGGCCGCCATCCGTGAAAACGAAGACGCCGCCATGGCCTTGGGCATCCATGTGTTTCAAGAAAAAATCAAGGTCATGGTGTTGTCAGGCACGCTGTGTGGCATGGGCGGCTGCTTTTTTGCCCAGTACTTTTTGTACATCGACCCGAGCATTGTGTTTGGTGTCGACAAATCGGTGGAGATGCTCTTGGTCAGCATGATTGGCGGCGCAGGCACGGTGTACGGCCCCCTGATTGGCGCGGTTCTGCTGGCCGGTGTCAGCGATGTCACGCGGGTGCTGACCAATGTGCAAGGACTGTCCTTGGTGCTGTATGGGACTTTGCTGGTCATCATCATCGCGTTTTTGCCCAACGGTTTGATTGACCTGTTTCAGCGTCTGGGCAAACGCTTCCAAAAAGGGGCCCCATGATGCTCAAAGTCACTGGCCTGTCAAAAATTTTCGGCGGCCTCAAAGCGGTTGACAACGCTTCACTTGAGGTGGGCGAAGGGCGCATCGTGGCCTTGATTGGTCCGAATGGCGCAGGCAAAACCACCTTGTTTTCCTGCATTGCGGGGTTTCAACCCATCGATGCTGGTCAGGTGGTGTTTGCCGGGGAAGACATCACCGGCAAACAGGTGCACGACATTGCCCGCCGCGGCATGGTGCGCACCTTTCAGATCACCCAGCCCTTTGCCAAACTCAGCGTGCACGAAAACATCGCCGTGGGGGCTTATCAAAAATTCAAGGACCGTGACCAGGCCTGGGAGCATGCGCGCAGCATCGCCACGCAAGTGGGCATGAGCGCCCTGCTGGACCAGCCGGCAGCGGACCTGACGGTGGCCGGGCGAAAGCGCCTTGAGCTGGCGCGCACCTTGGCCACCAATCCCAAGTTGCTGCTGCTCGACGAGGTGATGGCGGGTTTGAACCCGTCCGAGATTGTGGAGATCATCGAGATCATCCAAAAAATACGCGCTGGTGGCGTCACCGTGCTCTTGATCGAACACGTGATGCAAGCGGTCATGAGCTTGTCTGAACACATTTATGTGTTGTCCTACGGCAAAATCATTGCCGAAGGCTCGCCCCAGGCCGTGGTCAACAACAAAGCGGTGGTCGAGGCTTACTTGGGCCGTGGCGCAGCAGAAAAAATGCTTCAGGAGGCTCCCCATGCTTGAGATTCGCGCCTTGTTTGCGGGCTACGGCAAGGTGGAAATTTTGCGTGGCATTGACCTCGATGTGGGCCGGGGTGAGATCGTGGCCGTGCTGGGCAGCAACGGTGTGGGCAAGTCGACGCTGAACAACAACATTTCGGCCCTGTACCGGCCTTTTTCTGGCTCCATCCGCTTTCGCGGCCAAGAGCTGGTGGGCATGAACTCCAGCGAGATTGTCAAACTCGGTGTGATCCACGTGCCCGAAGGGCGTCGGATTTTCCCCAACCTGAATGTGCTGGAAAACTTGGAGCTGGGCAGCTTGGTCAGGGGCAAGGCCAACCGGCAAAAAAACCTGGCGCGGGTGATGGCCATTTTTCCGCGTTTGAAAGAGCGCTTGACCCAATTGGCGGGCACGCTTTCGGGCGGAGAGCAGCAAATGCTGGCCATTGGCCGGGGCCTGATGTCGGAGCCGGATTTGCTGATCATGGACGAGCCCTCATTGGGCCTGTCGCCCCTGCTCGTGGAAGAAATGTTTGCCTTGATCGAGCAGATCAACAAGGACGGGCAATCGATTCTTTTGATGGAACAAAACGCCGTGCAAACACTGGCCATTGCCCACCGCGCCTACATTTTTGAAAACGGGGCCGTGGCCATGCAAGGCCTGGCCCGCGATTTGGCCAACGACCCCGATTTGCGCAAAAACTACCTCGGACTTTGAACACCATGCACAGCCAAGCGAGCGCTTTTCCCGCTGAACTCCATGCGCGCCGCGTGCTGGTCACAGGCGCGGGCTCGGGCATTGGCCTGGCCACCGCCTGCGCGCTCAAGCGCCATGGCGCCCAGGTGGCGGCGGTGGTGCAGCATGAGCAGCAACGCGCGCAGCTGCTGGCGCAAGTGCCCGACGCGGTGGTTTTTGTGCAGGATTTGCGCGATGACGCGGCCACCACGGCCCTGCCTGGCCTGGCCGCACAGGCCC
>CAMCNQ010000170.1 GCA_945875955.1 Limnohabitans sp. Rim8
ATGGGGTGACGATTTTGGCGTACCCCCGCCTCATGAGGAGCCCGCCGCGCCCAGACTCTGACAGCTCCCCTTACATGGACAGCGTTACCATCCTTCCCCATGCACACCACTGCCCTTGTTCTGTTTTCCGGTGGCCAAGACTCCACCACCTGCCTGGCCCACGCACTGAGCCGTTATGAACGCGTCGAAACCCTGGCCTTTGACTATGGTCAGCGCCACAAAGTCGAGTTGGACGCCCGTCTGAACGTGCTGGCCGCCATCAAGGCCCGGTTTCCGGCCTGGGTGCCCAAAATGGGCGAAGACCACCTGCTGGACGCGGGCATCTTGGGCCAGATCAGCGAAACGTCCTTGACCCGCGACACGGCGATTGAGATGGAAAGCTCCGGCCTGCCCAACACCTTTGTGCCCGGGCGCAACCTGCTGTTCCTCACGCTGGCGGCGGCCTTGGCTTACCGCCGGGGCTTGCAGGTGATCGTCACCGGCGTGTGCGAGACCGATTTTTCGGGCTACCCCGATTGCCGTGACGACACCATGAAAGCCATGCAAGTGGCCTTGTCGCTGGGCATGGACCGCCCACTGCGGATAGAAACGCCGCTGATGTGGATAGACAAAGCCCAAACCTGGCAATTGGCGCACGACCTGGGCGAAAAGGCCGATGCAGACGGGGGAGGCCAGGCGCTGGTTGATTTGATCGTGGAACACACCCACACCTGTTACTTGGGCGATCGCACCCAGCGCCACGACTGGGGCTATGGCTGCGGGCAATGTCCGGCTTGCGCGCTGCGCGCTGCGGGGTATGGGCGGTTTCAGAGATGACAGGCTTGTCATCTGTTGTTCATGCAGTGTTCATGGAGCGTTTTTAAGCTAGGGCGCAGTTCCTCCACTTTTCAAAGCGCTCCATGCAACACACCCTCGCTACATTGGTTTTGAGTCTCACGGTCGGCACTGTTTGCGCGCAAACAGAGGTCACGGCCACCTTGGCCGGACACGCCTATGTGCCCTTCAACACCGTCGCCACCGCGCCCAAAGACGCTGGAAAGCTCTTTGAAACCAGTGGCAAATTTGCCAACGACCCCCGCCAGCGCATTGAAAAATTGGGCAGCGTTGCGGCCAACACCTTTGTGGGCGACCCTAAAAACCCCCGCGCTTCTGGCGGCTTTTTGCCAATCAAGGGCCAATCTGTGCAGGGCTTTTCGGGCATCCATGCCAACGGTGACGGCACCTTCTTGGCACTTACTGACAACGGCTTTGGCAACAAGGTCAACTCAATGGACGCGTTGCTGATGGTCCACCTCGTCAAGCCCGACTGGAAAAGCGGCAAAACCGGCATGCTCAAGACCACGTTCTTGCATGACCCAGACCGCAAAGTGCCCTTTTTCATCCACAACGAAAACACCACCCAACGCTATTTGACGGGTTCGGACTTTGATGTGGAGTCCATCCAGAAGGTCGGCAATGAATGGTGGATTGGCGACGAGTTTGGCCCTTACATTTTGCGAACCACCCCCCAGGGCAAAGTCTTGGGCGTGATTGAAACCGTGGTGAGCGGCAAAAAATACACCGGCCCAGACCACTACCAACACGCCCGCCCACCGGTGCCCACCGTGCTGCCTTTCAATGTGCGCCGCTCGGGCGGCTTTGAGCCCATGGCCAAATCGGTCGATGGCAAAAAAGTGTTCCCCATGTTCGAGTGGCCTTTGTGGGACGCCGAGACCAAAGCGTATGAGAGCCACAACGGCAAGCCCTTCACACGCATCTTGGAACTGGACGTGGCCAGCCAGCAATACACCGGCCAAATGTGGAAATACCGCTTTGAACAAGCCGGCCATGTGGCGGCTGACTTCCAGATGGTCAACGAGCGCATGGGCTTGGTCATCGAGCGTGACGACGCCAGCGAGGGTGTCACCCCGGTTTGCCCCAAAGAAATGCGCACCGACTGCTTCACCCACCCGGCTCAGTTCAAGCGCATCTACAAGATCGACATGGGCCAAATCGACGCCGACGGCTTTGTCAAGAAAGTGGCCTTCATCGATTTGACGCGCATTGCCAACCCCAATGGCAAAGCCCACTTGGGCGGCAATGAAGCGGTGTTTGCCCTGCCCCACCTGGGCCCAGAAGGCCTGACGGTGGTCGATGCCGAGCACATTGCGGTTGTGAACGACAACAATTTCCCCTACTCATCGGGCCGCACCATCGGGCAAC
This sequence comes from Limnohabitans sp. Rim8, assembly GCA_945875955.1. Taxonomy (GTDB): domain Bacteria; phylum Pseudomonadota; class Gammaproteobacteria; order Burkholderiales; family Burkholderiaceae_C; genus Limnohabitans_A. Next base: position 2,203 of record CAMCNQ010000170.1, read on the forward strand.
CGGATCACAATGAGATCACTCTCCTCAATATCAAAACCCTGATGGACGCCCAATAATGAAAACCACCTTGCTTCGCGTGGGTCTGGCCATCAGTCTGGCGCTGACCTTGAGCACTGCACACGCGCAGCAGGGTTTTTCATTTGTGGCCATGGGTGACTTGCCTTATGGCGCGCCCGACAAGGCCTACGGCCCCTATCGGGCTTTGATCGAGCGGGTGAACACGCTGGATGCGAAGTTTTCCATCCATGTGGGGGACTTCAAGTCGGGCTCTACCCAGTGCAGTGACCAAGAGTTTGCCAACCAGCGCGAGCACTTTGGGCGCTTCAAAGGGGCGGTGGTTTACACCCCGGGCGACAACGAATGGACCGATTGCCACCGGGCCAACAATGGCAGCTACAACCCCTTGGAACGCTTGGCCGCTTTGCGCCAGCTTTTTTACACCCCGGGCCAGTCTCTGGGCCAACAGCCTTTGGCCGTGCAAAACCAGTCCACGAGCATGCCGGCCCATGCGCGCTACGTTGAAAACCAGCGTTGGTTGCACCAAGGCGTGCTGTTTGCCACGGTGCACATTGTGGGCAGCAACAACAACCTGGAAAGCCGCGACCCGGCCGCCAACCAGGAGTTTTTTGAGCGCGATGCGGCCAATGTGGCCTGGATAGAAGCGGCCTTTGAGCAGGCGCAACTGCAAAAGGCCAGCGCCCTGGTGTTGGCCTTTCAAGCCGATGTGTTCGATGTCAAGACAGTGTGGGAAGATTTTCCAGGTTGGTCCGGGTTTCGCAAAAGCATTGGCGAAACCTTGTTGCCCCTGGCCAGCCGCTGGGGCAAGCCGGTGCTGGTGGTGCACGGTGACAGCCACCAATTCAAGATCGACCAGCCCTTTCAGCTCAACAAAAAGCCCTTGCCTAACATCACGCGGTTGATCGTGCCGGGCGCATCCGATGTGCGGGCGGTCAAGGTGTTTGTGAAGGACGCGGCTTTTTCCTTTGAAATGGTCGAAGCTGCCCGTTGAACTGGGCCGGTCCCGGTTGACTTTTACAATAGGGCCATGAAGACCCTCGCCTACACCCGCGCCCAAGCGCTGCCCCAGATCCTTCAATCCCGCATTGCCATCCTCGATGGCGCCATGGGCACCATGATCCAGCGATTTAAATTGTCCGAAGCCGACTACCGGGGTGAGCGCTTCAAAGACTTTCCCAAAGACATCAAGGGCAACAACGAGCTCTTGAGCCTGACCCGCCCCGATGTGATCCGCGACATCCACGAAGGCTATTTGGCCGCCGGGGCCGACCTGATCGAGACCAACACCTTTGGCGCGACCACCGTGGCCCAGGCCGACTACGACATGCAGCACCTGGCCCGCGAAATGAACCTTGCATCGGCAAGATTGGCCCGCGCCGCTTGCGACAAGTTCTCCACCCCCGACAAGCCGCGTTTTGTGGTCGGCGCTTTGGGCCCCACGCCCAAAACCGCCAGCATCAGCCCCGACGTGAACGACGCGGGAGCCCGCAACGTCACCTTTGAAGAGCTGCGCGCCGCCTATTACGAGCAGGTGGAGGCGCTGGTGGAAGGCGGCTCGGACGTGCTGTTGGTCGAAACGATTTTTGACACGCTCAATGCCAAGGCCGCTTTGTTTGCCATTGAAGAATTCTTCGAAGCCAGTGGCGAGCGCTTGCCCCTCATCATCAGCGGCACTGTGACCGATGCCTCGGGCCGCATTTTGAGTGGCCAGACCGTCACCGCTTTCTGGCACAGCGTTCGCCACGCCCAGCCCCTGGCCATTGGCCTGAACTGTGCGCTGGGTGCAACCCTCATGCGCCCCTACATCCAAGAGTTGAACAAGGTCGCGGGCGACACCTTCATCAGCTGCTACCCCAATGCCGGCTTGCCCAACCCCATGAGCGAGACCGGCTTTGACGAAACGCCTGATGTGACCAGCCGACTGCTGCACGAGTTTGCGGCCGAAGGCCTGGTCAACATCGTGGGCGGCTGCTGCGGCACCACGCCCGAGCACATTGGCGCGATCAGCCAAGCCGTTTCACCTTTGGCGCCGCGCGGCGTGCACAGCGGGTTCTTTTACAAAGAAGCGGCATGAGGTTTTAAAGCCCATCTCTGTGGGTGGCTGCCCTTGAGGCCGAATGCTTGCTGTGCCACAGCGGCCATTCGCGAGCAGGGGCTCGCTCCTGCAAAGAATCAGTCTTCCAGAAGCATCCGTTGGAGCTCAGCCAGCTCTTGTGGGCTGAGGCCAATGGCGCCTTGCAAATAGTCGTCCATGCCGCCGTGTTGCTGGTCGACCGCGTCAAAAGCAGCATGTAAAAACTCGGGCTGCACTTGCCACAGCACCTTCATCACATGGGGGTGGCCTTGGCCTTCCAGTCGGGCATCGCGTTTGTAAAGCTGGTTGGTCAACAAATAATCGTGTTCGATGGTGGCGCGGTCGACACCCAGCGCCGACAGCAGCAGCGCTGCCGCAAAACCCGTGCGGTCTTTGCCTGCGGTGCAGTGAAACACCTGCGGTGTGGGCTGTTCCAGCAAATGCTTCATGAACCGGCCATAAGTGCCCGCGTTGTGGTTCACAAAATCTCGGTAGGTCTCGCACATCAGCGCCACGGTTTCTTCGGTGCTGGGCACCACGCCTTGCGCCACCAATGTTTGCATGCGAGCGACCACGGTGGGCTCGATGGTGAGCGCCACCCGCTCAACCCCGTCAATGGCATAAGGCGTGCTTGTGCATTCGGCCGTGCCGCGAAAGTCCAGGCTGTGGCGCACACCCAGCGCCTTTAGGCGCGCCACATCGGTTTCGGTCAATGCCGCCAGATGGTCAGAACGAAAAACATGGCCGCGCCGCACACGCTGGCCCCCAGCCGTTGGGTAGCCGCCGACATCGCGGAAATTGGATGCGCCTTGCAGCAAGGGGGGCAATGCTGCGCGCTCAGGGGTTTCAAGGGCTGATTTCATGAAGCAGATTGTCGTGGCCAGTCGTGTGCTGGGCTGTTGCTGCTGCGACATGGCCCCTTGGCCGCAATGTGAAACCTGAGTGGCACGCTGCTTGCATGGGATGTTCATGCACCTTGATTCAAATCCGATTCCAGCCGTGAGCCCCACCGACACCCCAGCTTGGCGCGATCCTTTGGGCTTGATGTTGGCGTCGACTGGCGAGGGGGTTTTTGGGGTCGATCTGGAAGGCCTGTGTGTCTTCATCAACCCGGCCGGGGCCCGCATGATCGGCCTGGAGCCGCAGCAAGTGTTGGGCCAAAACATGCATGTTTTGACGCACCATTCGCATGCCGACGGGGCGCATTACCCGATAGACGACTGCCCCATTTACAACGCCTTTCGTCAGGGCCAGCCCTGCCGCATCGACAGCGAGGTGTTCTGGCGCGCAGACAGCAGCAGCTTCTCGGTGGAGTATTCCAGCTACCCGGTGTTTGACCAAGGCCAGGTGCGCGGCGCGGTGGTCACCTTTGTCGACATCACCGAACGCAAGCGGGCCGAACACGCTTTGCATCAGGCCAAAAATGAATTGGAGCGGCGTGTGGCCGAGCGCACCCACGCGCTGGAAACCGCTTTGCAGCAATTGCGCGAGCTGGCCGCGTGGTCCGAAGCGGTGCGCGAAGAAGAGCGCACCCGCATCGCCCGTGAAGTTCACGACGAATTGGGCAGCTTGCTGGTGGCGCTCAAGATGGATGTGGGTTGGTTGGACAAACGCTTGTCCGAGCAAGAACAACGGACCGCGCTGGAAGCCCAAAGCATGCGCGAGAAGATGCGTGTCAAGTGCCAGAACATGAGCCGCTTGATTGAGAACGCGGTGGTCAATGTGGGGCGCATCATCACCGACCTCAGGCCCAGCATCTTGGATCACCAAGGGCTGTGGGGCGCGCTGGAGTGGCAAGCGCAAGAGTTTGTGCAGTCGACCGAGCAAGAGCTCAAGTGGTGCATGGAAGTGGACGAGCAGCGCGTGCTGCCCGAACCCATGGCCATGGCGGTGTTCCGCATTTTTCAAGAGATGCTGAGCAACGTGGGCCGCCACGCCCGTGCCCTGACGGTGGATGTGGACATTGTGGAGCGCGAGGGCTGGCTGCACTTGTCGGTAGAAGACGACGGCTGCGGGGCGCCCGCGCATGCCTTCGAATCGACCCAGGCTTATGGCGTCATGGGCATGCGCGAGCGGGCGCGGCACTTTGGCGGCGCGATCGACATCGACAGTGCGCCGGGTCGGGGCACACGCATGCGTCTGTCCATGCCCCTGCCCGCGCACGAGGTGGCCCCATGAACGCCATGGTGCGCGTGCTGCTGGGCGACGACCACAAGATCGTGCGCGAAGGCTTGAAGATGGTGCTGTCCGACGACCCCTTCTTGCAAGTCGTGGCCGAGGCCGACACCGGCCCCGGCGTGCTGACCTCAGTGCAAGCCCTCCAAGGCCCGCAAGGCTTGGACGTGGTGCTGCTCGACATCGCCATGCC
>CAMCNQ010000171.1 GCA_945875955.1 Limnohabitans sp. Rim8
GACCATCTGAATCAAGGACTTGGCCTCGAAAGGGGCCAAGTCCTTTGTTCTTTGTGGCTTGTAAATCTTTCATTGCCCTGACCTTTGTCCCCATTGTGAGAAAAGCTGGGGACATTGCAGGTTCATTCATTGGCCACATCATTGACAGGTGCCAAAGTTGGGCGGTTGCTTCCAGCCCAAACATGCTGATGGTCCTTGAATGGGTGGGCCGGTTAAACCACCACGAACCGCTCCGCTCAATTGGACATATCCCGCCGGTTGAAGCTGTTTCAACCCCATACCCATGGACGGCCAAAAAAATTCAAAAGAGGCATTGGCCTGAACCAACGGGTCTTTACGAAACCCGTGGCCATTCAGTTTGAAATATTTTGACCTTAAACCCAGGCTTGCAGCACGTAGTCGTAGGCCGCTTGGCCGTTGGTCATGTCCACACGTTGCAATTTGATTTTCAAATCCCTGCCTTGTTTGACCAAGCTGTGGCGGTAGCTGCCGCCAAAATGGCGGATGTCGTCGCGGCGCATTTCCATCATTTGAAAGCGGGAATACACCTCTACCGTGGTGGCGCTGACTTCTTCAATCACGATGTTGCCCACCAGGTGATTGGTGCCCCACTGTGCGGCTTGTGACCACGCGTTGGGGTGCAGCAAGCGGCTCGTGCGAACTTCCATGAGCAATCTGTCTTCCGCAAAAATCGAGGGTTCTCTGCGCCAGTCGGTTTGTGTCGGGGTGGACGGCATCCAGTAAACGCCATCGTCACTGAAGAGTTGGCCCCATTCGCCCCAGGCTTTGTTGTCGAGCAAGGCGGCTTGGTGAAACAGCAATTCCTCCACTTGGCGCTGCAAGGCGGCATCTGCTCGGATGACTTTGGGAATATAGCCTTGGCTGGGTTTTCTGCCCCGGCCCATGTGATCGGGCTCGATGGAGTCCGCGCCAGACATGGACTGAATGCCTTCAATCACCACGCCGCTGCCCAGTGCTTCTTTGACTTCGTTGGTTTTCATGTGTTGACTCCTGATCAGGCTTTTGCCGATGGTTGAATGGCGTCGCGGATATACGATTCCCAAGCCTTGAACTGGTTGCGCATCACGACTTCACTGGTGCCGTTGTTGGAGTACAAGACGCCATCTTTTTCGGTGTCACCCCCGTAATTGCGATGGAAGCTGACCCAATCGCCGCCTTTGGAGGCCAGACCCAATTGGCCCTTTGTCCAGTTTTCCAGGTCATCGGCATTGATCATGGTGGCGGGTGAGTTCACCAGGTTGAAGTACCACAGTGAGCGTTCGTAGATCGCTTCGGGCACACCTTTGAGGCGGAAGTGCCAAATTTCAGACAGCGTTTTGTTGGGTGCCAAGGGCCGCAAGCAACGCAATTGCTGCAAAGGCGATTGAACCGACAAGTAGGGGTAGATGAGCACATGGTGAATGCTTCTGGCCAAATACGCTTCGCCTTTTTCTTCGCCATAGGCTTGCTTGATCAAGGCTTCGTATTCCACCGTGTCAGGGTCGGTGGGGCGCAGGCCCATGTAGGCTTTCAAGATGCCGTGACCGTACTTGAAGTTCACGGTTTGAACAGAGTCCCACTGGTCAAAGCTGGACGCAAAAGTTGACAGGTAATGAAAGAACAAAGGCGCACCGCCTTTTTCTTTCTTCAGGCGTTGTTCGACTTTGCGTGCGGACACGCCGGTCGATTGGTGGGTGACCGAGGGGTGCAGGGCATCGAGCTGGTTTTCCATGAAGAATTTCCAGTTGGAATGCTGCAGCACGCGGTGGCATACCGGCACAGCCTCGACTTCACCTACGGGGGAGCGGTCGCACATGTCGTCAAAGGCCACTTTGGCCTCACCCAAAAATTCCAACAAGCTGGGGCCTTCTTTGGACAAACTGGCAAACACGAAGCCACGGTAATGGTCAACACGGGCGGCCGCCACCATGCTGCAGTCGGGCTTGTCTGGGGTCATGCGTGTGCCGTCGTAGCCTTTGACCAAGGGAATGGCCTTGATTTTGCCGTTCAGGTGAAAGCTCCAGGCATGGTAGGAGCACACAAAACCTTTGCCTGTGTTGCCGCTTTGGTTGCCACACAGCTCAACCCCACGATGGGGGCAACGGTTGTAGAGCACTTTGACGCTTTTGTCGTCGTCACGGACCATGACCATGGGTTGACGGCCAATTTGCATCGTGAAGTAGTCACCGATTTCCTTCACCTGGGACTCGTGTCCGCAGTAAACCCAAGCCTTTTCAAAAATGTGTTCCATTTCCAGATCAAACAGCTGTTGATCGGTGTAGACGCTCTTGTGAACGCGGTCGGGTTGAACCAGCTGGTCTAAATCTATCGATTGCATGAAAACTCCGTTTCAGGGCTTGAGATGAACACGAAGCCGTAACTTAACGCAATGCGCAACTTTGATCCACAACCATTCATGCGTTTTCTATTACCATAGGTTATGGATTACCGAAAAGTTCAACACTTCCTTGCGGCCGCCCGTTACGGCAATTTGACCGAGGCGGCGGCTTCGATGGAAATTTCCCAACCGGCTTTGTCCAAAAGCATCAAGGCCTTGGAAAAAACCTTGGGTGTGCGGCTGTTGGAGCGCGGCCGTTTTGGGGTCAGTCTGACGCCCTTTGGCCAAGCGCTCATGGCGCATGGTCGGGTGATTGAGGCCGAAATGCGCAATGCCCTGGGTGAAATCCAATCGATGCGGGGGGCGCAGCGTGGACATGTGATGATTGGCTGCGGGCCCTCAGAGGCCACGCGGCTTTTGCCTTTGGCGCTGAAGGTGTTGGCTGTGCAAAACCCCGAGGTGCATGTGACCGTGTTGTATGGTTTGAACGAGGCCTTGATGCCGTGGGTCAAGCAAGGGGAAATTGACTTCGCCTTGTCATCGGTGCCAGTCAGGTCGGCCGACGTCGAGATGGTGCACGACTTCTTGTTGACCGAAAGTGCCACGGTGGTGGCCCGAGCAGACCATCCCTTGGCCAAACACAAAGTGGTCAGTCCCAGCATGCTGGTGAAATTTCCCTGGATTTTGCCAAGGCAGCGCGAGTTGGAGCGCCTGGCGTTTGAAGATTATTTTGCCTCGCACGATTTGGATCCGCCCGAGGCCCAAGTCGAAACAACTTCCACGGTGCTGATGAAATCCATGGTGATGCACAGCGATGCTTTGACCTTCATTCCCAAAGAGTTGATTTATTGGGAGGCGCAAGCCGGGCAACTCAAAGCGCTAGAGGCCACGGGCAACCAGTGGGAAAGGCGGGTGGGCATCACGCGGCGGCGCAAAGGAACGCTCAGCCCGGCCAGTCAATTGCTGATGCAAGCGGTCAAGTCAGTGGTCAAATCGTTTTGAAACTCAAACGCCCAAATAGCGCGTCCACAATTGGCGGTCTTTGCCCAGGGCGTCCGAGCTGCCTGTCCAGGCCACTTGTCCGCGCTCCATGATCAGGTGGTGAGAGGCAATCTGCACCAAGCGGTTGACATACTTGTCGACCACGATCAATGTTTGACCTTCATCGCACAAAAGCCGCAGGCATTTCCAGATTTCTTCACGAATAAGGGGGGCCAAACCTTCTGTGGCCTCGTCCAAAATGAGCAGCCTCGGGTTGGTCACCAAGGCGCGACCAATGGCCAGCATTTGTTGTTCGCCGCCCGACAGTTGTGCACCCAAGTTGGATTTGCGTTCGGCCAGTCGCGGAAACAAGGCGTACACGCGCGCCGGCGTCCACAGGGTTTGGCTGTGGTGGCGGTTGCTGACAAAGGCGCTCAGGTGTTCGTCAACCGACAGATTCGGAAATATCTGACGCCCTTCGGGCACCACGGCTATGCCCATGCGTGCAATTTTGTCGGCACTCCAATTGGTGATGTCTTGGCCGTCAAACAGGACTTGCCCGCCTTGCACCGATTTCAGACCCAGAATGCTTCGAATCAAGGTGGTTTTGCCCATGCCGTTGCGGCCCAGCAAGCCCATGGACTCTCCGGCTTTGAGGCTGAAGTCAATGCCAAAAAGCACCTGACTTTCTTGGTAGGCCGACTGCACATTTTGAACTTGGAGCAAGTTCATGCGTTCTCCTCGCCCAAGTAAGCGGCGATCACTTCAGGGTGGTGTCTGATTTCTTCCGGTGTGCCCGTGGCGATGACCGCACCGCCGACCAGCACAGAAATTCGGTCGGCCAATCGAAAAACCGCATCCATGTCGTGCTCAATCAGCAAGATCGCTGCATTCTCTCGCAGCTGAAGTATGAGATTCAAAATCCGTTCTGATTCAACCGGCCCTGCGCCCGCCATGGGCTCATCAAGCAGCAGCAACTGGGGTTGGGTGGCCACGGCCAGCCCCAACTCCAAAATGCGTTGCTCACCATGCGAGAGTTCACTGGCACGGTCATGTGCACGCGACGCCAAACCCAAGCCATCGAGCAGTTGCATGGCCTTGTCACTGAGTTCGATCTCTTGGCTGACAGGCCGCCAGAATGAAAAACTGTTGCCCATTCGAGCCTGTATGGACAGCGCCACATTCTCCAAAACGCTGAACGATTTGAACAGGCGCGTGATTTGAAATGAACGGGCCAAACCCAAGCGAACGCGCTCATGGGTGGCCATGGCGGTGATGTCTTGCCCCTTGAACACCATGTGGCCGCTGTCGCTTTTCAGCAAACCAGACAACTGCGCCACCAAGCTGGTTTTTCCGGCTCCATTGGGGCCAATCAGGGCATGAATTTCTTGCGGCCGAACCTGCAGGCTCACATGGTCGGTGGCCAGCACCGCGCCAAACCTTTTGACCAGGTTTTGAATCTCAAGCAAAGCGGGTGGGCTCATTTTTTCCCCTTGGTCTCAAGCCGAGGGGGGCGGTTGAAGAAGCTTGACAAACCTTTGGGGGCCAACAGCACCACCGCCAACAGGAACCAACCAATGTAGAACTGCCAATGCACCGTGTATTCGGCAATCACATCTTCCAAGATGAGCAGCACCAAGGCTCCCCACAAGCCGCCAGACAGGGTGCCGACACCGCCCAAAATGACCATCACCATCAAGATGCCCGATTGGGTCCAGTGCATCAAATTGGGGCTGACGTAGTTTTGGTGGTTGACCATCAACGCACCTGCCAGCCCCCCTAAGGTGCCGGCAATGATGAACAGCACCCATTTGTAGGTGTAAGCCGGAAATCCTATGGCTTCGACGCGGGTGTCGTCATCGCGAATGGCCAAGATGACGCGGCCAAAGCGCGATTTCATCAGGCGTGAAATGATGACCAAGGTGAGCACCAAAACCAACAGCACCAAAAAGTAAAAGCTCAGGTCGCTCTTTAAATCAATGCCCATGCCAAAGTCGGAGCGGAACTTGATGTTCAAACCTTCGTCGCCGCCATAGGCCTTGATGGAATTGACCAAGTAATAAATCATTTGCGCAAAAGCCAAGGTGATCATGATGAAGTAGACACCCCGCGTTCGCAAAGAAATCGCACCAATGGCCGCAGCGGCCAGGGCGGAAATCCCCATGGCCACGGCAAAGTTGAGCCAGCCATTGGTCACCCCTTCGGTGATCATGATGCCCACCGTGTAAGCGCCAATGCCGACAAATGCGGCATGGCCGAAAGACACCAAGCCGCCAAATCCCAAAATCAGGTTCAAGCTGCAAGCGGCAATGCCGTAAATCATCATGCGGCTGATCATGCTGATGTAGTAGTCTTGACCAGCAGCATGCAAGCCCAAGGGCAGGGCAATGGCCACAAGCAACAACAAGGTCCAAACCCAAACAGGCGTTTCGCGATTCATCATGAACTTGCTTTAGGAGCGACCCGAGAACAGCCCTTGTGGGCGAACAAAAAGCACCAAGGCCATCAAGACATAGACCAAGATGGACGCGACGGCGGGGCCCGCAGCACTGGCAAACTGGGGTGAAAAAATTTCTCTGAACAAATGCGGCAACACGGTGCGGCCCAGGGTGTCGACAAAGCCCACCAAGATGGCCCCCACAAAAGCCCCCCCGACTGAGCCTATGCCGCCCATCACAATGACCACACAGGCCAGAATCAGGATGTTCTCACCCATGCCCACTTGAACCGCCAGCAAAGGCCCCAGCATGGCACCGGCCACGGCACAAAGCGCAGCGCCAATGCCAAACACGCCTGTAAACAACGTTTTGATGTTGATGCCCATGGCCATGGCCATTTCACGATTGGAAGCCCCCGCGCGAACCCATGCGCCCATGCGGGTTCGGGTGACCAACAAAAAAAGCAGCAAAGCAATCGCCAAACCCACGGCAATGATGACCAAGCGGTAGCTGGGGTACATCAAGCCTGGAAGCAATTCCACTGGGCCCGACAAGGCTCTTGGCGCAGACAGGGCCAAATCTGAGCCCCAGATCATGCGAACCGACTCGTTGATGATGAGAATCAGCGCAAAAGTGGCCAAAACCTGTGACAGGTGATCGCGTGCATAAAGCGTTCTGAGCAGGGTGGCTTCCAGCACCATGCCCACAATGGCCGTCAGGCCCACGGCCAACAAGACCCCCAGCAAAAAAGACTGTGTCAGCTGCACCAGCCAAGCTGCGAGAAAGGCACCCACCATGTAGAGGGCGCCATGGGCCAGGTTGATCATGTCCATGATGCCAAACACCAGGGTCAAGCCCGAGGCCAGCAA
>CAMCNQ010000172.1 GCA_945875955.1 Limnohabitans sp. Rim8
CCAGCGCTTGCTTCAAGGCCGGTATCAGCGCCCAGGGACAGGTGAAACCCCAATCAAGATGGTGTGCAGCACAAACGCAAAGACGGCATAAAACACCACCCCGGCCAACAAGTGGATCACTGTTTTGCGCAGCACAGGTTGGGGATAAACGGTGTTGTTTTTGCGGTCTCTGGCATAGCAGCTGAGCAAGTCGACGATGGCCCACACGCCAAATGCACCAAACAAGACCACATCGGCAACGCGCCCGTTGGGCAGCAAATGGGCCGCCGCAAAAACGATCACTCCCCAAAGCATGGGATGGCGCACGGCCACGGTGATGTGGCTGGTTTTGCTGTGCGATCCGGCCAAGAAAATCATGCTGATCAGCATCAAACCTGCCGCAGCGTGGTACATGCCCAAGGGCGCGACCCACAAGACGGGGCTGCTCATGCGCGCTTGGCCGTAACCCCAAACGAGCAGGGCAAAGCCCAGAACAGAAAACAATGAATAGAGCAGCTTAAAACGGTTGGCACCGACGCGCTCACGTGTGCGGGTGCGCCAGTCGTCCGCGAAAATGCGCACGCTGTGCAAGCCCAAAAACAAGACCAAGCCCACAACCAATGCCGTCATCTGCAACTCCCTGTGTATTGAGTGTCATGCAGCACGGGGCAAAAAAGCCGCCTTGCTTGCGCGAGGCCGGATTCTATCGCTCTTGGTCGCGTCTGGTTTTGGCGCGTTCTAAAGCCGCTTGGATGGTGGCTCTTTTCTGGTCCAAGATTTTGGGGTCTGTGTGTTTGCTCGCGGCGGCCATGTCGCTCAGCTTGTGCTCAGCCTTGGCGGTGAGCTGTTGGTCAAGGGCCGTGGCTTCGCGCTGCAGGCGTGCAGTGCGTTGGGTGTAACGCGCCAAAGCGGTGTCCGCCATGGCCTGTGGCCAAGCATCCCAGCCGGTGTGCTCTGAGATGGGCTCCAGGCTGATGCAGTCAACCGGGCAAACCGGAATGCACAGTTCGCAGCCGGTGCACCAAGGCTCAATCACGGTGTGCATGGCTTTGTTGGCACCCAAAATCGCATCGGTCGGGCAGGCCTTGATGCACAGCGTGCAGCCAATGCACCAAGCCTCGTCGATGATGGCCATTTGCCGCGGGCCTTCTGTGCCGTTTTCGGGATTCAGGGGCAAAACGGGCTGACCAGTGATTTGGGCCAGGCGTGCAATGCCCTCTTGGCCACCGGGTGGGCATTGGTTGATGGCCGCTTGCCCTTGCGCCATGGCCATGGCGTAACTTGCGCAATCGGGGTAGCCACAGCGGGTGCACTGCGTTTGGGGCAGCGCAGCGTTGAGGCATTGAAAAAGCGCCTGGGTCTCAGGCGCTGTGGCCTTGGCCATGGGCCTTAAGCTTTTTTCTGGGGTGTCACCCAGCTGGTTTTGACTGCTGTCGGATTGTCAGTCTTGGCCGTCGTTTTGACAGAGGCTTTGGCCGGGCTGGCTTTGGCTGGTGCCGCCTTGGTCGTGCTGGGCTTGCTGGCCGTGGCCTTGTTGAGCGCGGTTTTTGTGGCTGCCGTTTCGGGTGCCGTTGTTTTGGATGCTGCGGTTTTGCGGGTTGCGGTCTTGGGGGTTGCGGTCTTGCCGGCCGCGGGTGTCACTGCTTTGCTTGCCGCGTTGCCCTCGGTTTGGCTTTTGGCCGAAGCCTTGGCGGGCGCTGCTTTGGCACTGACCACTTTGGTGGTTTTGGCGGGCACAGTTGTCTGGTGGTCCAGGATGAATTTCACCAACTGGGGGTAGACGATCTCGCGCCAGCGGCGGCCGCTGAAAATGCCGTAGTGGCCCGCGCCTTGCACTTCCAGGTGTTGGCGTTCGCTGGCAGGCACACCGCTGCACAGGTCTTGCGCTGCGCGGGTTTGGCCCGAACCGGAGATGTCGTCCAACTCGCCTTCCACCGTGAGCAAGGCGGTGCCCTTGATGTCTTGCGGGCGCACGCGTTCGATTTGGCCGTCTACGCCTTTGACGTCCCAATTGCCATTGACCAGCTTGAAGTCTTGAAACACCGCTTGGATGGTTTCAAGGTAGTAGTCGGCGTCCATGTCGAGCACCGCGTTGTATTCGTCGTAGAACTTGCGGTGGGCTTCGGCGCTGGCGTCGTCGCCTTTGATCAGGTCTTTGAAATAATCGTAGTGGCTGGTGGCGTGGCGGTCGGGGTTCATGGCCACAAATCCGGTGTACTGCAAAAAGCCAGGGTAGACGCGACGACCGGCCCCAGGAAAGGAGGAGGGCACGCGGTAAATCACGTTGTTCTCAAACCATTCAAAGCTTTTGTTGGTGGCCAGGTTGTTGACTGCGGTGGGTGATTTGCGCGCATCGATGGGGCCGCCCATCATGGTCATGGTCAGCGGTGTGGTCTCACCTCTGCTGGCCATCAAGGACACGGCTGCCAAAACCGGCACCGTGGGTTGGCAAACGCTCAGCACATGGCAGTTGCCATATTTGGATTGCAAGTGCCGAATGAATTCCTGCACGTAATTGATGTAGTCGTCCAAGTGGAATTCACCCTCTGACAGAGGCACCAAGCGGGCGTTCTTCCAGTCGGTGATGTAAACCTTGTGGCCATGCAACATGGTTTTGACGGTGTCGCGCAGCAAAGTGGCGTAGTGGCCCGAAAGGGGGGCCACGATCAACACGGCGGGCTGGTTTTTGAGCAGGGTCAAGGTTTCGGTGTTGTCCGAAAAGCGCTTGAAGCGGCGCAGCTCACAAAATGGCTTGTCGATTTCGATGCGCTCATGGACAGCGACTTCGGTGTCATTGATGATGGTGCTGCGGATGCCGAATTCAGGCTTGACGTAGTCCTTGCCCAAGCGGTGCAACAAGGCATAACCTGCAGAAACGCGTTGCACCATGGGGGTTTGCGACAGGGGGTTCAAGGGGTTGCTGTACAACCTGGCCGCAGCCTGTGCCAGATCAGAAAATGGCTCCATGATGGAGCGTTGTGTTTCAAAAAGCTGGTAAAGCATGTGGAAGTTTCCCTTGGCGCAATATGGTGCAGTGCAGCAATAGTACAGGACTCGGGCCTTTTTTGTTGGAGTGATGACCCTAATTCTGCGTCACTTGCAAGACTGCTCAACGCAAAAACGCCCCTGTTTGGGGCGTTTGTAGATGAAAAGACCGCAGCTCAAATGACTTTCGCAATGCAGGCGCAAACGTAGTCGATGTTTTTGCTGTTCAGCGCCGCGACACACATGCGGCCTGTGTCGGTGCCATACACCCCAAACTCGTTACGCAGACGCACCATTTGGTCTTTGCTCAGGCCCGAATAGCTGAACATGCCAATCTGCTGGGTGATGAAGCCCATGTCTTGTTGCACGCCGGCGGCTTTGAGGCTGTCCACCAGTTTTTGCCGCATGGCCTTGATGCGAACGCGCATTTCGGCCAATTCGGCCTCCCATTGCGCGCGCAACTCAGGGTTGTTCAGCACCGCCGCCACCACCGCACCACCGTGTATGGGCGGGTTGGAGTAGTTGGTGCGGATGACGATTTTGAGTTGGCTGAGCACGCGTGAGGCTTCTTCTTTGTCTCGCGCCACCACCGACAGGGCGCCGACGCGCTCGCCATAGAGGCTGAAACTCTTGGAAAACGAGGTGGAGACAAAGATGTCCAGGCCAGCGGCCACAAATTTGCCAATCACAGCACCGTCTTCGGCGATGCCGTGGCCAAATCCTTGGTAGGCCATGTCGAGAAACGCGGTCAGGCCCTTGGCTTTGACCACGTCAATCACCTGGTCCCACTGGGCCGAGGTGATGTCGTAACCGGTGGGGTTGTGGCAGCAAGCGTGCAGCACCACGATGGTGCCGGCGGCGGCGGCATTCAGGCTGGTCAGCATGCCGTCAAAGTTGATGCCGCGATTGGCTGCGTCGTAATAGGCGTAAGTGTCCACCTCAAATCCGGCGTTCACGAAGATCGCGCGGTGATTTTCCCAGCTGGGGTCAGAAATCAAGACTTTGGCATGGGGGCTGACTTTTTTCAAAAAATCAGCGCCGATTTTCAGGCCGCCAGTGCCGCCGATGGCTTGCACGGTGGACACGCGCCCAGCCTTGACCACATCCGACTCGGCACCAAACACCAAGGCTTTGACGGCGCTGTCATAAGCCACGATGCCGTCAATCGGCAGGTAGCCACGCGCGGTGGGCGTGGCCATCATGGTTTTTTCAGCCGCTTGTACACACTGCAGCAGGGGCAGTTTGCCGTTGTCGTCGAAATACACGCCCACACCCAAGTTCACTTTGTTGGGGTTGGTGTCGGCGTTGAATTGTTCGTTCAGGCCCAAGATCGGGTCGCGGGGGGCCATTTCGACGGCGGAAAACAGAGACATGGAAAGTCCTTGGATTGTGTTCATGGGTGGCAAGAAACCCGTTCCTCGGTTAGGCTTTAGGGTTGTCCCCTATTTTAACGGTCCCCGCTGCCTGGTTTAGCCAGGTGCTGCGCACAAAAGATGTCCAAGCTGCCCGAAACCCCTGTTCTTGAAGTTGTGACCGATGCTGACCCGTTCGCTGAGGGCCAGTTCCTCAGCTACCCCGGCTCGCCTTTTGAGCTGTACCAGCCTTACCCGCCCGCAGGTGATCAACCGGTGGCCATTGAGCAATTGATCGAAGGCGTGCAAGACGGCGAAGTGTTTCAAACCTTGCTGGGCGTGACCGGCTCGGGCAAGACCTTCACCATGGCCAATGTGATCGCCCAATTGGGGCGGCCGGCCATTGTGTTCGCACCCAACAAGACACTGGCGGCCCAGCTTTACAGCGAGTTTCGCGAGTTCTTCCCCAAAAACGCGGTGGAGTATTTCGTCAGCTATTACGACTACTACCAGCCCGAGGCTTATGTGCCGCAGCGCGATCTGTTCATTGAAAAAGACAGCGCCATCAACGAGCACATCGAGCAGATGCGCTTGTCCTGTACCAAAAGCATCATGGAGCGGCGCGATGTGGTGATCGTGGCCACCGTGTCGGCGATTTACGGCATTGGCGAGCCCGAGAGTTACCACCGCATGATCATGACGCTGCGCACCGGCGACAAGCTGGGCCAGCGGGATGTGATCGCGCAGTTGATCCGCATGCAGTACCAGCGCAACGACATGGAGTTCTCTCGAGGTAAGTTCCGAGTGCGCGGCGACACGATTGACGTGTTCCCGGCCGAGCACTCTGAATTGGCCATTCGCATCGAGTTGTTTGACGACGAGATCGACAGCTTGCAGTTGTTTGACCCGCTGACGGGACGCATCCGCCAGAAAATCCCGCGCTTCACCGTGTACCCGTCTAGCCACTACGTCACGCCACGCGACAAGGTTTTGTCGGCGGTGGAAACCATCAAGGTCGAATTGTCCCAACGCTTGAAAGAGCTGGTGGGCATGGGCAAGCTGGTCGAGGCGCAGCGCCTGGAGCAGCGCACCCGCTTTGATCTGGAAATGCTGTCTGAAGTGGGCCACTGCAAAGGCATTGAAAACTACACCCGGCATTTGTCGGGGGCCGCGCCGGGTGACGCGCCCAGCACGTTGACCGATTACATGCCGCCCGACGCGATCATGTTTTTGGACGAGAGCCACCAGATGATCGGCCAGCTCAACGCCATGTACAACGGCGACAAGGCGCGCAAAACCACGCTGGTCGAGTACGGTTTTCGGCTGCCCAGTGCGCTGGACAACCGCCCGCTCAAGTTCGAAGAGTTTGAAAAGCGCATGCGCCAATGCATTTTTGTCTCGGCCACGCCCGCCGACTATGAAAAAACGCATTCGGGCAAAGTGGTGGAGCAACTGGTGCGCCCCACCGGCTTGGTGGACCCCGAGGTGGAGGTGCGCCCAGCCACCCACCAAGTGGACGATGTGCTGCAGGAAATTCGCATTCGGACCGAGAAAAACGAACGGGTGCTGATCACCACCTTGACCAAGCGCATGGCCGAACAACTGACCGATTACCTGAGCGACAACGGCGTCAAAGTTCGCTATTTGCACAGCGATGTGGACACCGTGGAGCGGGTGGAGATTTTGCGGGACCTGCGCCTGGGCGCTTTTGATGTGCTGGTGGGCATCAACCTGCTGCGCGAGGGCCTGGACATTCCCGAGGTCTCGCTGGTGGCCATTTTGGACGCCGACAAAGAAGGCTTTTTGCGATCCGAGCGCAGCCTGATTCAGACCATAGGGCGTGCTGCGCGCAACCTCAATGGCCGGGCGATCTTGTACGCCGACCGCATCACCGAGTCGATGAAAAAAGCCATGGGCGAGACCGAGCGTCGACGCATTAAACAAGTGGCGCACAACGAGGTCATGGGCATCACGCCCAAGAGCATTGTGAAAAAGGTCAAAGACCTGATCGATGGTGTTTACAGCGAAAAGGCGGGCAAAGAGGCCGAGCGCCTAGAGCAAGCGGCGCTGCAAAGGGCCAAGGTGGAGGACATGAGTGAAAAAGACATCGCCCGCGCCATCAAGCAGCTGGAGAAACAAATGATGGAGCACGTGCGCAACCTGGAGTTTGAAAAAGCCGCCCAAGTGCGCGACCAGCTCACGGTCCTCAAAGAGCAAGCCTTCGGGGCCACTGGGGGCGACAACATCTTGCCTTTGATCCGCGCCTGAATCGCTGGGTTAGAGAAGCTGGGCGTGAATAACCCCTTAAC
>CAMCNQ010000173.1 GCA_945875955.1 Limnohabitans sp. Rim8
GGCATCATCAAGGCCAGAGGCATCGTGGCCGAATGAGGAATTGACACATGGACTTGGGAATAGCCGGAAAAAAAGCCTTGGTCTGCGGGGCCAGTGCGGGTTTGGGCTTCGCCTGTGCCCAGGCCTTGGTGCGCGAAGGCGTGGATGTGCTCATTGTGGCGCGAACACCAGCGCCCTTGATGGCCGCGGCTGAGCGCTTGCGCCTTGCAGGTGGTGGGGCTGTCTGGGCTGTCGCTGCCGATGTGACCACCGATGCCGGACGCGCACGCATCTTTGAGGCCCAGCAGAACTTTGACATCGTGGTGACCAACGCCGCAGGTCCACCAGCAGGGGATTTTCGGGATTGGGACCGAGACACCTGGGTGCGAGCGATGGACGCCAACATGTTGACACCCATTGCGCTGATCAAGGCCACGGTGGACGGCATGATGGCGCGCGGCTTTGGTCGCATCGTCAACATCACCTCCAGCGCGGTCAAATCGCCGGTTGACGGTTTGGGTTTGTCCACCGGCGCGCGCACGGGCTTGACAGGTTTTGTCGCCGGTTTGGCGCGCACCACCATCGCCCGTGGTGTGACCCTCAACAACCTTTTGCCTGGCACTTTTGATACGGCGCGGTTGGCTGGCAACTTTGCGGCACAGGCGGCTCGCCTGGGCATCACCCCCGAGCAAGCCGTAGCTGCGCGACTGGCCAAACATCCGGCGCACCGCTTTGGCTTGCCCCAGGAATTGGGCAACACCTGCGCTTATTTGTGCAGCGTGCACGCGGGCTACATCAACGGCCAGAACATCTTGCTCGATGGGGGCTCGTTTGCGGGCGTTTGATGAGCGTTTGTCGCCACCAGCTTCTTAATATTTTAGGATTTCCACATGACCATTTCTCTCAATATCGCCATCGTGGGGGCCGGCATTGGCGGTTTGACGGCAGCGATTGCCTTGCGCGCCCAAGGCCATGCAGTCACCATTTACGAGCAGGCGGGGCAATTCATGCGTGTGGGGGCCGACATCAACCTCACGCCCAACGCGGTGCGCGCACTGGATGGGCTGGGGGATGCGGTGGCCCAAGGCATACGCGCCAGCGGTGCACGTCCGACGTTTCGCATCAGCCGCGACTGGGATACGGGTTTGGAGACTTCTCGTCTGCCCATGGGCAACACGGCCGAGCAGCGTTACGGTGCGCCTCAGCTGACCATTCACCGGGCTGATGTGCTGGCTGCCATGGCCGATACCGTTCCGGCCGATTGCATGCGTTTTTCCAAACGCCTGCGCGCCTTGAGCCAAAACGATGCGGGCGTGAATTTGGCCTTTGAAGATGGCCACACCGCCTTGCATGATGTGGTGCTTGGAGCCGATGGCATCCATTCCAAAGTGCGCAGCGCTTTGTTTGGCGAAGAACAGCCCCGATTTACCGGGGTGGTCTCGTTTCGCTCCGTGGTGCCCACCGACAGGCTGCGCCATGTGCCCGAGATCGAAGCATTTACCAAGTGGTGGGGCCCCAATCCGCAAAGCCAAATCGTGACTTTTCCACTCAACCAGGGCCGTGACACCTTCATTTTTGCCACCACCGGACAAGATTCTTGGCACGAGGAGTCTTGGACCAGTCCGGGCGATGTGAACGAGTTGCGCAGCTTTTACCGCGACTACCACCCAGATGCCCGGGCCTTGCTCGATGCGTGTGACAGTGTGCTCAAAAGTGCGCTTTACGAGCGTGAACCTCTGCCGCAATGGTCACAGGGCCACGTCAGTTTGCTGGGCGATGCCTGTCACCCGATGTTGCCTTTTATGGCGCAAGGCGCGGGCATGGCCATCGAAGATGGCGTGGTGGCTGCGCGGTGCCTGGCACAAGTGCAGCAGCTGGGCGACGTGGCGCTTGCTTTGCAGCGTTATGCCGCCGCCCGCAAAGCGCGCACAGCCGCGATTCAGATCGGCTCGCGTGGCAACCAGTGGATGAAAACCCAGGGCAATGCCGATGGGGTGTATGGCTATGACGCTTGGGCACTGGACTTGGATGCCACAGCGGCAACTTGATTTTTTTAAAAAGGAGACAGAGATGAGCAAACGTTGTTTTTTGAAGCAAATGGCGATCGCGATGGGGCTGATCAGCGTGGGCTGTATGCAAGCTGTATTGGCGCAGACCTTTCCAACCAAGGCGGTCACCGTGGTCGTGCCTTTCCCGCCAGGTGGCGGCCCTGATTTGATGGCGCGTGTTTTTGCAGAAAAACTCACAGCCAAATGGGGCAAACCGGTGGTGGTGGAAAACCGCCCGGGTGCGGGTGCTTTGTTGGGGGCGCAGGCGGTGGCCAAATCACCGGCCGATGGCCACACCTTGCTGTTGACCACCAACACCATGGTGATTTCCCCCCATGTGCTCTCGCCCGGAGCGGGTGGGGGTGTTGATGTGCATGCCGATTTGTTGCCTGTGGTGGCACCTGCCACCACACCCATGGCGATGCTGGCAAACGCCTCCCTGGGGGTCAAAAGCCTGAAAGAAGCGATGGCGCTGGCCGCCAAGCAGCCGGGCATGCCATATGGCAGCGCAGGCAATGGCTCGCCCATGCACTTTGCAGGTGAGATGCTCAAAAGTACCGCTGGTGTGGATTTGTTGCACGTCCCTTACAAGGGGGTTGCACCATCGGTCATGGCGGCCATTGGTGGCGAAGTCAAGTTCCTTTTTGTGGGCTTGGGCGGCGCTTTGCCGCACATCAAGTCGGGTAAATTGGTGCCACTGGCGGTGACAGAAAAAAACCGCTCTTCTTTGTTGCCCGAGGTTCCCACCGCCACCGAGCAAGGGGTGCGTGGCGTTGAAGTCAACGCCTGGTACGGTGTTTTTGCGCCAACGGGTACACCCAGCGCCGTGCGGGCGCAGATCAATGCCGACATCAATGACTTGCTCAAGCTCTCGGATGTGCGAGAAAAACTGACCGCTGCAGGGCTGGATATCCTGGGGGGGTCAGACCAGGTTTTGGGTGATTTCATGAAGACCGATCGGCAGCGCTACAGCCAGTTGGCCAAAGAGTTGAACATCAAAGCCGATTGATGCGGCAGACAGACCGGCCCAATTTCCTGCTGTTCATCACCGATCAGCACCGGGCCGACCACCTGGGCTGCGCGGGGCACCCGATGCTGCGCACGCCGCACATCGACGCGCTGGCTGCGCGCGGCTGTCGTTTCACCGACTTCCATGTGGCCACGCCGATTTGCCAGCCCAACCGCGCCTCGCTCATGACGGGCCGATTGCCCAGCGCGCATGGTTTGCAGCTCAATGGCCGCGAGCTGTCGCATGGCGAGCGCACTTTTGTGCAGACCCTGCGCGACGCAGGTTACCGCACCGGCTTGGCGGGCAAGAGCCATTTGCAGAACATCACCGCTGTGCCGCCGTTTTGGCCGCAAGCGGGCGAACGCTTGGCGCAAGAGTCCAAAGCCTTGTTTCCTGGGCTTTATGGCCAAGAAGTGGCGCGCCGTTGGGACCATGACGATGCCTTTGAACTGGCCTTGCCCTATTACGGTTTTGAGCAGGTGGCGCTGACGATTGGCCATGCCGACGAACAAAGTGGGCATTGGCGGCGCTGGTTGCGCCAGCAAACGCCAGATGCCGACAAACTGATTGGCCCGGACAACGCCCTGCCCACGCCCGACTGGGCCTTGACCCGTCTGCGCCAAGCGTGGCGCACACGGGTGCCCGAGTCCTTGTACCCCACGCATTACATCGCCCAACAAAGCTGTGCAATGCTCAGGGCTTGGGCCGGTGGCGAGCAGCCGTTTTTCCTGCAATGCTCGTTTCCCGATCCGCACCACCCGTTCACCCCGCCGGGGCGCTATTGGGACATGTACAAACCCGATGATGTGGAATTGCCTGACAGCTTTGACGCCGCTTTGACCGATGCGCCGCCGCCCGTATCCTGGTTGCATGCACAGCGTGCGGGCCGGGCGGCCCACTTCAAACCCGGCCATGGCACTTTTGCCGTCACACAGCAAGAAGCGCGAGAAGCGCTGGCCCTCAACTACGGCAGCATCGGCTGCATTGACGATGCCATCGGCCACGTCATGGCCGAGCTGGCGCATTTGGGTTTGGCCGACAACACGGTGGTGCTGTTCACCAGCGACCATGGCGATTTATTGGGAGACCGTGGCCTGATGTTCAAAGGGGGCTTGCACTATGCAGGGCTCACCCGTGTGCCCTTCATCTGGGCAGACCCGCAGGCATCGGTTGCACCTGCACAGCGAGAAACTTCGGCCCTGGCCCAGACGATAGACATTGCGGCCACGGTGCTGGCGCGCGCGGGCGTGCAGCCTGCCCATGGCATGCAGGGCCAATCCTTGTTGCCCCTGATGAGCGGTCAGGCCGACGCGCTGCGCGCCGGTTTGTTGATCGAAGAAGAAGGGCAGCGCCTGGATTTCAACATGGGGCAACGCATTCGTATGCGCACTTGGCGCTCCAGTGCCCACCGGCTCACCCTCTACGATGGGCAGCCTTGGGGGGAGTTGTGTGATTTGCGTGCAGACCCGCACGAGTTGTGCAATCTCTGGAACGATGCGGCCAGTGCGGGCTTGCGCGCGCAGCTCATGGCCGAGTTGGCCTATGCCATGTTGCGCGAGACCAATGCCAGCCCTTATCCGCTGGCTTCGGCCTGAAGCGGCAGACCTGCGGCCGTGCCGCGTTTCACCCATGAGGTGAAGACCGTCGTAGGCGCAAGTGTTTGATTCATCAAGTGTTTAAAGCGCAAGCCAGCGGCCAACTGCCGGGTTAAGGCTCAGAGGTCCAGCACCAGGCGTTCGCTCTTGCAGCCCGACACGCAGACCATCATGACCTGGTTGCTGGCTTGTTCGGCTGCGCTCAGCACCATGTCTCGGTGGTCGGGCGTGCCTTCAAGAACACGGGTTTCGCAGGCACCGCAAAAGCCTTCCTCGCAGCTGAAGGGCACATTGACTTTCAACGCAATCAATTGCTTGTGCAGCGTGGTGCCGGAGTTGACCTCAAAAGTCACACCGCTTTTGCGCAGATCCACGCTGTAGTGGCTGCGCGCGTCATCGGCGGCTTTGACTTCCACGGCGCTGAAGCGTTCGGTGTGTGCATGGGTGTAGCCCAATTCAGCGCAAAATTTTTCAAACGCATCGAGCATCATGCCCGGTCCGCAGGCATAGTAATGGGTGTTGCCTTTGGGGGCGCGCTGGGCCAGCAGGTCCTGCAACTTGGGCGGGCCACCGGCTTGGTCGTCAAAATGCCAGTGCACCGGACAAGCCAGCGCTGTCAGTGCGTCACAGAACGCAGCGGCGGCCTGTGAGCGCGCCAGATAGACCACCTCGAAAGACCGTCCCAGTGCGTGCAAGCGTTGCGCCATGGCCAAAATGGGCGTGACCCCAATACCGCCTGCGATCAGCACCGAGTGGTCGGCCTCCTCGTGCAAAGGAAAGTTGTTGCGTGGTGCGCTGATGGTCAGGGTCATGCCCACACGCAACTGCTCGTGCACACAACGCGACCCCCCCCGACTGGCCTTGTCTTTGAGAATGCCCAGCAGGTAGCGGTCCTTTTCTTTGCAATCGTTGGCCAGTGAGTAACTGCGAATCAGACCACCGGGCAGGTGCAGGTCAATGTGAGCGCCGGCCTCAAATGCAGGCAGGTTTTCGCCTGGCATGGGGCGAAGCGCCACACTGATGATGTCTTGGGCTTCGTGTCTGAGGGTGTGCACCCAGGCTTTCAAAAGGCTCATGTCAGCTTGCGTCTTTGCTCAGTTGTTCTGTGGCGAGTTTGCGCAGGTGGCGGCGCAGGCGAACAATGCCCATGTCGTGGGCATACAGATGCTCGCGTTTGTTGGCATCGGGCTCCATGTTTTCCACCGCCACGCGGTCTTGTTCCAGCACCTGCCAATGGCGTTGCTCAAGGCGGTTTTTGTAGAGAAAACGCCAGGTGTCTCGCTGCCAACCCTCGACCTTGCGGCAGCGCCAGTGGAAGACGCCAGCCACGCGGTTGGTGATCGGTGTGTAGCTGCCGATGATGGTGAAATTCCCCCCGGGACCACCGGTCTTGGGATACGGGATTTCCAGCCGCATCAGGTGGATGTCGGTGTTGAACCATTCGGTCCAGTCGAAGTTCACATCACGCTGGTGCTTTTTTTCAAAGATGAAGCCTTGGTCGAGTTCGCGGATCTGGAATTCGGCCGCCATGTCACCTTCGGCCATGGTGTGCGACTGCTTGTGCAGATAGGCCCCATGCATGGGGTCCATCACGTTGTCGACCACATAGCGGTAATCACCCCCCCATTCGGTGTAGCACAGAAAGGATGACCATTCGGGTGAGGTCAGTTGCTCAGGCAAGCGCAGGGCCGGGGCCTTCTCGAGTGCCGGGTTACTGGCATTGAACAAAAACACAGCCCCATTGGATTCGGCCGTGTGAAAGTGGCGGGTGGGTCGTGAACCTTCGAGTTTGCAGCCCGGGCTGCCCGGCACGCGCATCACGGTGCCGTCGTGCCGAACTTCCACACCATGGTAGGAGCAGGCTATCCGGTCTCCCAGAATGACGCCCAGCGACAGGGGTGCGCCGCGGTGCGGGCAATGGTCTTCAAGCGCATGCACTTTGCCCGTGGCGTCACGCCACAGGGCGATTTTGTAGCCCAAGCGGCGCAAGGAAA
>CAMCNQ010000174.1 GCA_945875955.1 Limnohabitans sp. Rim8
CGCCGCGCCCAGACTCTGACAGCGTGGGATAGATAGCGTTAGAGGAATAGAAAAATGCGCAGCCCGTGGTCTTGCGTGGGTGGGTGGGGGCGGGCATGGGGTGACGATTTTGGCGTACCCCCGCCTCATGAGGAACCCTGTGCCCGCCCTCGCCCACCCACACCACATCTGCAAACCTTTCTACACTCACAACCACAACAGACCCACCAAAAAGCACACCACCAATAGCGGACAATCAGCCCTCACCCCAAGCTGTCAAATCGAACGTGTCCCCCCACCTCCCCATCCTGCGCGAAGTTTTCGGCTACGACGCCTTTCGCGGCCCGCAGCAAGCCATCATCGACCATGTGGCCGCTGGGGGCGACGCGCTGGTGCTCATGCCCACGGGTGGCGGCAAATCGCTGTGTTACCAAATACCGGCCATTGCACGCCAGCGCATGGGCCACGGCATCACGGTGGTGGTCTCGCCGCTGATCGCGCTGATGCACGACCAGGTGGGCGCATTGCACGAGGCGGGCGTGAGCGCCGCGTTTTTGAACTCCACGCTGACCAGCGAAGAGGCCAGCGACATTGAGCGCCGCTTGCTGCGCGGCGAGATCACCTTGCTGTACGCCGCGCCCGAGCGTGTGACCAACACACGCTTTTTGGCGCAGATGGACTCGCTGCTCGAACGCGGGCTGCTCAGCCTGTTTGCCATCGACGAGGCGCATTGCGTGAGCCAGTGGGGCCACGACTTCCGGCCCGAATACCGGGGCCTGTCGGTGCTGCACGAGCGCTACCCCAGCGTGCCGCGTGTGGCGCTCACGGCCACCGCCGATGCGCTGACCCGCGCCGACATCGTCGAGCGCCTGCAACTGGAAAGCGCCCAGCTCTTCATCAGCAGCTTTGACCGGCCCAACATCCGTTACACCATCGTCGAGAAAAAAGAAGCCAGCACCCAACTGTTGCGCTTCATCGAGCGCGAACACCCCGAGGAAGCCGGTGTGGTCTATTGCCAGTCGCGCAAACGGGTGGAAGAGATCGCGGTCATGCTGTGCGAGGCCGGCATCCATGCGCTGCCCTACCACGCGGGCCTGGACGCGGCGGTGCGACAGCGCCACCAAAACGAATTCCTGCGCGAAGAGGGTGTGGTGATGGTGGCCACCGTGGCCTTTGGCATGGGCATCGACAAACCCGATGTGCGCTTCGTGGCGCACCTGGACATGCCCAAAAACATCGAGGGCTATTACCAAGAGACCGGCCGCGCCGGGCGCGACGGCCTGGCCTCTGACGCCTGGATGGCCTATGGCCTGCAAGACGTGGTGAACCAGCGCCGCATGATCGACGAAAGCCCGGCGGGCGAAGAATTCAAACAGGCCATGCGCGGCAAGCTCGACGCCCTGCTGGCCCTGGCCGAGGCCACAGATTGCCGCCGTGTACGGCTGCTCAAGTATTTCGACGAAACCTACGCCGGTCAAGCACCCGTGGGGCCCGGTGTGTACATGCCGTTTTGTGGCAACTGCGACAACTGCCTGAACCCGCCCGAGGTGTGGGACGGCACCGACGCGGCGCGCAAACTGCTGTCCACCGTCTACCGTTGCCACCAAAGCAGCGGCCACCACTTCGGTGCGGCGCACACCATGGACATCGTGCGCGGCAAAAAAACCGAAAAAGTGGTGCAACGCGGCCACGAAAGCATCAGCACCTTTGGCCTGGGGGCCGAGTACAGCGAGCAACAACTGCGGGCGGTGATGCGCCAATTGATCGCGATTGGCGCACTGCATGTGCACACCGACGACGGCTTCAGCACCTTGCACCTGACTGCACTTTCACGCGCCGTGCTCAAGGGCGACGTGCCGGTGCAACTGCGCGAAAGCACCAGCCAACGCGGCGACAAAAAGACCCGCACGCGCAGCGCGCCCGCACCTGCAGCCGCCAACCTGGGGCAAGACGCGATGGTGCGGTTCATCAACCTCAAAACCTGGCGCGCCGAGGTGGCCAAAGAGCACAACCTGCCCGCGTATGTGATCTTCCACGATGCCACCCTGGCCGCAATCGCCGAGGCTTCTCCGCAAAGCCTGGGCGATCTGCAAGGCATCAGCGGGCTGGGCGTCAAAAAGCTGGAAGCCTATGGCCCCCAAGTGCTGCGGGTGTGCAACGGGGCGGCTTGATCACTTGCGCAGGGCCGAGAAAAGAGGAATTAAATTCAATAAAAAAGTTTAATTAATTTGATATTTATACTTTTAAAGTTATATTTAGTACCCAGAATCCATTTGTGCAGTTGGGTCAGTCAACGGATGGAATAAAAAAGAAGTACCGGGTTTCATGGGAAATTTATACCTGCATGAAAAAACAGCACGCGAGCCCCAAAGCCATGCTGCACGCCATTTGCCGCAATTTCTTTCACCGGATGTAGCGGCTGGTCCCGGATGTATCCACCGGGTTTTGCGGTCTACATCACGTTAGGCATAACAAACGAACAGCGCCGTCATGCCATCAGATTCAATGTACCTTGTCCGCCGCTTTGAACCCGCCGACGCACCTTCCATGCTCGCCGCAGTGAAGGCGTCAACACCGGAACTCGCGTATTGGATGCCCTGGTGCAAGGAAGACTACGCCATCGAAGATGCGAATAGCTGGATTCAATTCACAGAGGAAGCCTGGAACAGGCGAAGCGAGTTCCCACTCGGAGTATTCGACGCCAGCACAGGCGCCGTTGTAGGTGGGACGGGAGTAAACCAAATCAACAAGGTTTACCGCACAGGCAACATTGGGTACTGGGTCAGCACTCCCCACACAGGAAAAGGAGTCGCACGCTTTGCGGCAAGGCGAGCGGCACAACTCGGCTTTGGTGAGCTTGGGTTGACAAGGCTCGAGATCGTCACCCTCACCCACAATCTGTCCAGTCAGAGGGTAGCCGAATCACTCGGCGCCGTGCGTGAGTGCCAAGCCCGAAGCCGCCTTTACTTTCATGGCAAGCCACACGACGCAATCGTCTTTTCGCTGATCCCTCAGGACACAGCCGAATGGGGCCGGGAACAGTGATGCATAACCCCCCGCAAGCGGATCGCCAAGAGCGTGACCCGCTGAACTCGAACATTAAATTTCACCTTGCTTCCAATTAATTTGTAGATACAATTAAGTATGCTCACATGGGACGAACCCAAGCGCAAGCTGAACATCAAGAATCACGGACTTGACTTCGTTGGATGCGATGCAATCTGGGACCACTTCACCGTAACCCGCGAAGACAAACGGCAAGACTACGGCGAAGAGCGCTTGGTCTGTTTCGGTTCTCTGAAATCAGTTGTGGTTGTGATGGTTTACACCGAACGCCCGAAAGGGCCTCACGTGATCTCGCTGCGAAAGGCAGAAAAATATGAAGCACGCTACTACCGCCAAGTGGCCAAAGAAAACCTCGGCTAAGGTCAACGACCCGGACAATCCAGCGTGGACAGAGGACATGCTGGGCGCGCCAATACGCAAGCGAGGCCGCGGGCCGCAGGCTGCACCCACGAAGGTTCTCACCTCTGTACGTTTGGATGCGGACATTTTGGAGTTCTTCAAGTCGAAGGGGGCTGGCTATCAGTCGCGGATCAATGCAGCGCTTCGCATGGAAGTGGAGAGAAATTTAACTGTTCGTCCAAAAGCGACAACGCGCAAGCGCATCGCGGATTGACTTTGACGTTATGTTGGCACCCATCCAGATTTATTGATGACACCTGAATATTGGTAGCTACAATATATCGTGCGTTTCATTTTTGATCCAAACAAAGACAAACTGAATTTGGCCAATCATGGCCTATCGCTTTCGTTGGCGGAAAAACTGGCTTGGGATGAAGCCTATGTTTGGGTTGACCCACGTTATCCGTATGACGAGGTGCGAATGATTGGACTGGTTCCCGAGGGCAACACGCTTTATTACGTGGCACTTGTTGATCGTGGCGATGTGCGCAGAACCATCAGCCTGCGCCTTGCCGAGAGACGATAGGTGAAAAAATATGTCGAAAATATCCAGTAAGCGCGTCATCCTGATGCCGTCCGTCAAGGACAACGCGAAAATTGTTGCTGCGGCCAAGGCCGATACAGATGCCAAGCCCATGACAAAGGCGCAGCTAGATGCGCTGGTGCCGATCAGCGTTGCCAGAGGAAGGCCAAAATCCGAGAATAAAAAGCTGCTTCTCTCCGTACGCTACAGCGTCGAGGTCGTCGCGTATTTTCGCTCTACTGGAGATGGTTGGCAGGCACGCATGGACAGTGTGCTGCGTGAGTATGTGCGCAAGCATGTACCGCGAGGTAATGCAAGGTAGCGCCTAAGGAATGCGGACAGGCTGCACGAAGCCGCGACCTGATCAGGGCTGGATCTGCGTCAACTGCACCAGGACCAAAGTTCTGCGTGCGTTGTGGCTGTGCAACGAAGCGGCTTGATCACTTGCGCACAGCAGGCACCTCAATGGGCAAGCCCTCACCGCGCCACATCAGGTACAGCGCCAGCTGCCGCATTTCCACAGCACCCCAAGGGGGAACTTCGGCGCGAATGCCGGCGTAACAACTGCGCAAACGCCGCTCCAGCGAGCCGGGCTTTTGCCATTCAAGGCGGAACACCGGATAGCCGTTGGGCTGGCCTTGGCTCAGCGGGTCGGTGTACAGGCGTTGCCCAAAATTTTGGTCATGGCATTGGGCGCAAGACAGGTTCATTTGGCCTTGGCGCTGCGCAAACAAAGCTGCGCCCGCTTGCCAGTGAGCGCGGGCTGCGCCGCCAATGTCTACCCGCAAGGGCATGCCTTTCGAGGCCTGGGTCACCAGCAAGCTCAAGCCCAGCAAGGCGTCAGATTCGGGTGCGAGTGCGGGTGCTTGCTGGTGGCGTGTGGTGCATTGGTTGATGCGGTCTTCGAGGTTGAAGAGGCGGCCACTGGCGACGTCGATGGCGGGGTAGCGTGTGGCGACACCTTTCATTTTGCCAACGGCTTCACCGTGGCAACTGGCGCAGGATTTGCCGTTCGCGGCACTGGGCAAGCGCCAGGCTTGCGCGCCTTGGCTCAGCCACAGCTGGGCGGGGTTGGCAAACTCGTCGGCTTGCAGGGCTTGCACGTCTTGGCCCGCGAAGTGCAGGCCTGATTTCAATTGCGACAAAGGCAAGCTGCGTTCGGCTGGTGCCACGGTCTGAGCAGTTGCAAAACCACTCACTCCCCACAAAACCAAAACCATCAAGGCCAGCCAGAAGCTCAGTGCAAGCTTGTGCAAGCGCCGCGCTGCCGGCATTGACGCGAACGATCGAAGGCGCATACGCTCAAGCGCTGGGCTTGGGCAAGACCTGCAAGGTTTGTCGCAAGCTGCCTTTGACGCCCCGGTCATCGGTCCATTCGACCAGCATGTCGCCCGTTTGGTCCGCGCGCACAAAAAATTCAAACAAGGGGTTGGCCGAAATGCCCGAGGAAGGCTCTACACGGAAAACTTCTTGCTGACCCCAAGTGCATGTCAATGAACGGATCACATTGCGTGGCACCAATTTGCCCAACAGGTCTTGCAAGTATCCCGTGTCCATGGGGTGCTGCACCAACAGGCGGACTTTGACCACATCGCCCGCCAAGACGCGTTCAGGCCATTGGATGCGTGCAAATGCCATGCTTATGAAGCGTCGACGCAAGCCGACTCTGTGACGATGATTTCCATCTGGCCGTATCGAAACTCGCCATTGGACAAACGCGCCAAAGCGACCACCTGCTGGGTGCCCGCCAAACGCAGGCGGGTGCTGACTTCGGCGCGTCCATTCCACGGACCCATATGGAAAACCGCCATTTGGGTCACCGGATTGCGCTGAGACAAGAGGTACAGATGCGTCACATGGTCTTGGGCCGTCATGGGGCTTTGCACTTGGGCCGTGATCGGCACCAAGGTGCCGTTGTCGGCCAACACGGGTGCCACGATCTTCACGTCTTGCTGCAAAACCCGTGCGCCCTGGGTCAGGGGCGCCATCATTTGCGCCACGCTCAACAACTGGCCCGACGCCATGTCTTGGGCCATGCTGGGCCACAGCTGTGCCGCCGCCCCATAAAGACCGGCTCGCAGCACCATTCGCAAACCTTCACGACGGGTCAGTGCTGGCCGCTTCATGGCGTTCCCCTAGAGGGCAAAAACAAATAACCCAAGATGTCTTCAAGCCCCTGCGCCGTCAAGAGGGTTTGACCCTTGTAGGGGCTCGCCACGTTGTTCAAACCTTCGGTGCTGAAATAGGCGGGCATGATGGTTTGCGGGTTAAAGCGCCGGGCATCGGCGATGCGCTCGCGGGCTTGATCTTTGGTGCTGCGCTCGGCCAAACCGACCAAAGACGGACCGAGTGCGCCACCCGCAGGCAAACCCTGCACTTGGTGGCACAGCACACAGCCGCTGTCTTGTCTTTGCAAAAGCAAGGCTTTGCCCCGCTCTGCAGAAGCCAAGCTGACGGGGTCTGGAGCATGCACTGGGGTTTGCGCATTCGTCAAACCCCAGCCAGCGCTGCACACCAAGGCCCACCCCCGCCACAATCCCCGCGCCCACCCCCGCCCCTTCATGCGCGTGCCAGACTCAAGCCATGGTTT
>CAMCNQ010000175.1 GCA_945875955.1 Limnohabitans sp. Rim8
GGTGCCACCAAAGTGGCCAAAGCCGCACCCGATGGCCACACCTTGTTGTTGCACCACATTGGCATGGCCGCAACCCCCGCGCTGTACCGCAAGCTCGGTTACAAAACGCTGGAAGACTTCGAATACCTGGGCATGGTCAACGACGTACCCATGACCCTGGTTGGCAAGCCCCAGTTGCCCGCCAACACCTACCGCGACTTTGAAAATTACATCCGTGCCAATTCCGGCAAATTGAACATTGCCCACGCAGGCTTGGGTTCGGCCTCGCACCTGTGCGGCCTGCTCTGGCAAGCCAATTTGAAGACCGCAGAGGCCATGACCACCATCCCGTTTGGGGGCACCGCGCCAGCCATGACCGCCCTGATCGGTGGCCAGGTGGACGTGATGTGTGACCAAACCACCAACACCACCCAGCAAATCGAGGGTGGTCGCATCAAGGCCTTCGCCGTGACCACCGCCAAGCCCCTGAGCACGCACCCTGTGCTGAAGTACTACCCCAGCTTGCAAGAGATGGGCCTCAAAGGTTTTAACCTGAGCATTTGGCACGGTTTGTATGCGCCCAAAGGCACGCCCGAAGCCATCACCAAAACCCTGAACGAGGCTTTGAAGAAAGTGCTGAAAGACCCGGATTTCATCAAAAAGAACGAAGCCTTGGGCGCTTTGGTGGTGACCGACAACCGCACTGACCCGGCCGAACACAAGAAGTTTGTGGCCGCTGAAATGGTCAAAATCAAAACCGCCGTGGACGCGGCAGGCAAGTACGCCGACTGATCTTGGCAAGCGCCATGAAAAAGCCGCTTTCAAAGCGGCTTTTTCTTTGCCTTTGGGCCAAGCCACCTTCAGTTGGCAAACCTTTCGCTGCCCACCAGGCCCAATTGGGTCAAGCCCGCGCGCTGTGCGCTGGCCAGCACGAAGGCAGCCGCTTCGTATTTGGCCTTGGCATGCGACCGGATGTGCAGCTCAGGTTGGGGCTGCAAGGCCGCCGCTTGTGCCAGGCGCGCTTGCAGGGCCTGGCGGTCTGGCAAGGCTTGACCGTTCCAGCGCAGGCTGGCGTCGGCCTCGATTTCAATTTGGATCACCACCGGGTCCAGCTTGGGTGGTCGCTGGGTCGCCACCGGCATGTCCAGGTTCACCGAGTGCAATTGCGCCGGGATGGTGATGATCAGCATGATCAGCAGCACCAGCATCACATCGATCAGCGGTGTGGTGTTGATGTCCATCAGCACTTCGGGTTCGCCGCTGTTGCCGTTGCCCAAATTCATGGCCATGGGGGGGTGTCCTTGGGGTGGAAGTCTTAAGGGGCCGGGTCGGTGATGAAGCCGACCTGGGTGATGCCTGCGCGCTGCACCGCGTACATGACACGGCCCACCGCTTCGAACTCGCTTTGGGCATCGCCGCGAATTTGCACTTCGGGCTGCGGTTTTCGGGCCGCCAAGCTGGTCAAGCGCGCCTGCAAGTCGGCCGGACTTTGCATCAGGGTGTCGTACAGGTAAATTTGCCCGGCTTGGTTGACCGAGACGATCACGTTTTCAGGTTTTGTTTCGCGCACCACGTTGGCCTCTTTGGGCAAGTCGACCTTGATCGAGGTGGTGACCACGGGAATGGTGATCAGGAAAATGATCAGCAGCACCAGCATCACATCCACCAAGGGGGTGGTGTTGATCGTGCCGATCACCTCGTCTTCCTCAGAGGTGTGCAGCGTGGGGCCAAGCGGCATGGCCATCACTTGTTTGCCGAAGCCAGCAGCACTGCATGGAGGTCAGCACCAAAGGCGTTGACTTCTTCCATCACCGCTTTGTTGCGTCGCACCAGGAAGTTGTAGCCCAATACAGCGGGCACCGCCACCGCCAGGCCGATGGCGGTCATGATCAAGGCTTCGCCCACCGGGCCCGCCACTTTGTCTATGCTCGCTTGCCCCGACATGCCAATTTTGACCAGCGCATGGTAGATGCCCCACACCGTGCCGAACAAGCCGACAAAGGGGGCGGTGGAGCCCACCGTGGCCAACACCGCCAAGCCGTCTTGCATGCGGCTTTGCACCGTGCCCATGGCCCGCTGAATGCTCATGGTGACCCAGGTGTTGAAGTCCACCGAGCCCAACAAACCGTCGTGTTTGGACGCGCCGTCCAGGCCTTTTTCGGCAATGAAGCGAAAGGGGCTGGCGGTGTCCAGCGCATCTGCGGCTTGGCGGACCGAACCAGAATTCCAGAAGTTGGCCTGTGCGGCCTTGGCGAACTTGAGCAGCCTGGATTGTTCGGTGAACTTGCTGAAGATCACATACCAGCTGCCCATGCTCATGACCACCAAAATCAACAGCGTGCCTTTGGCCACGGCATCGCCTTGTTCCCACAAAGCGCCCAAGCCATAGGGGTTGACTTCCGGTGTGGCGTTGGCCGCGGCCAGGCCGTGGCCGGCGGCCAGCAGGCTGGCCAGCACGGCGGCAAGCAACGGGTTTTTTTTCAGAGCGTTGAACATGGTGAAACTTTCTTTGCAGTGAATCTTGCGGCGTCATTCCAGACGCCAGACGTATCGGATGGTGGTCCAGGCTTGTTCGGGCTTGCCGTCCACCGTGGCGGGGCGAAACAGGCATTTGGACAAACCGGCGCGTGCGGCTTCGTCCAGGCGTTTAAAGCCCGAGCTTTTTTCGATCTCGGACTGTATGACTTTGCCGTCCACGCCCACCAAAAAGCGCAAAGCCACGGTGCCTTCTTCTTCCAGGCGCTTGGAGTTGCTGGGGTATTCGGGTTTGTCGCATTGGGCCATGTTGACGCCCGCCACCGTGCGCGCGGGGGGCACCGCCGATGGGGCTGGCGCTGGCAATGGCGTTGCTGCGGGCGCTGGGACCACCTGCGCCACCGGTGCCGGGTTGGGGGCGGCGGGTGTGGGCGAAGTTGTCACGGCCGCAATGGCTTTGGCCGGGGCCACGGGGGCAGGCACCTCGGCGGGCGGCACGTAAGCGGGTGGCACAAAGGCGGGCGGTGGCAGCTTGGCGGGCGGTGGGACCGGCGGCGGTTTGGGTGTAGGCGGTGGCGGTGGCGGCGGCGGCGGGGGCGGGGGCGGGGGTTCAGGCCGCTTTTCTTCCAGCAAAATGGCTTGCACCACGGTGGGCAGTTTTTGTGCGATGGTGCGGTGCAAACCGGCCTGAAGGCCCCACAGCAACAGCGCATGCAAGACCACCACGCCCGCCACGCCCCACAGCTTGCGCCGGGACGGGGGTTGCAGGTAGGTGCTGGCGTTCAAAGGTTCATTGCCCGTGGGGTGCAGGCCGGTGCTGTAAAGGCCTGTATTTTGCGACAAATCTGTGGCCATTGAGTGACGGGTCCAGCCTGAAGGCCAGCGGCGGTTCAGGGCTTGGCCAGCGCTGCCGCATCGGCCACCCGCTGGGCAAATTCGGCCCGCAGGGCTTTGAGCTTCTCGCGCGGGTCTTCTTTGACGGTGTTTTCGTCCAAGCGCATTTCGGCGATGAAACGGCTGGGCAGGGCGGCCACGGTTTCGCGGCCCTTTTTGCGCCGCTGGGTCCAACTCACGGCCAGGCTGCGCTGGGCGCGGGTGATGCCCACATACATCAGGCGGCGCTCTTCTTGCAGGCGCAACAAGATGCTTTCGCTCATGGGGCCGTCGCTGCGACCAAAATGGCTGTCGTCTTCACCCAGCTTGAAGGGCAGCAGGCCCTCGTTCACGCCCACCAGCATCACATGCGGCCACTCCAGCCCCTTAGAGGCGTGCAGGGTCGACAGGGTGACCACGTTTTGGTCTTTTTCGCGCTCGCTCAGGGTGGAGATGAGAGAAATGGTTTGCGCCACATCGAGCAGGCTCTTGGTCTCTTGGGTCTGCGCCCCGGTGGTGTCTTCGATCTCGCCGCTGCAGCGCCCGGCCATCCAGTCGCAAAACTCCAGCACGTTGGTCCAACGGGCCGAGGCCACTTTTTCGTTGTCCTCGCCCTCGTACAGGTGCGACTCGTAGCCAATCTCTTTGAGCCACTCCAGCAAAAACGCCAGCGCATCGGTTTTGCCTAAAGTGTGGCGGGCGCGGTGCTCTAAGTCGTTGATGTAGCGGCCAAACTCGTGCAACCCGGCCACTGCTCGAGCGTTCACCGCGCTGGGCAAGCTGCCCGCAAAAAGTGCCTCAAACAGGCTGAGTTTGTACTGCGTGGCAAAGCTGCCCAACTGGCCCAGCGTTTGGTGGCCAATGCCGCGTTTGGGGCTGGTGATGGCGCGCAAAAACGCCGGGTCGTCGTTGTTGTTGATCCACAGCCGAAACCAGGCACACAAGTCCTTGATCTCGGCTTTGTCGAAAAAGCTCTGCCCGCCCGAGACTTTGTAGGGGATGTTGGCGCGGCGCAGGGCTTGTTCAAAAGGCCGGGCCATGTGGTTGGCCCGGTACAAGATGGCAAAGTCCTTGAACTCGCGGTGGGGCGAGGCCAAGGAATGCCCGCCCCGGATCGACTGGATGCGGGCCACCGCCCGGTCGGCCTCGTGTTCTTCGTTGACCGCATCGACCACCCGCACCGGCTCGCCTTCGCCCAACTCGGAAAACAGCGTCTTGGGAAACAGCTTGGGGTTGGGCTGGATCACGTGGTTGGCCGCCCGCAAAATGGCGCTGGTGGAGCGGTAGTTTTGCTCCAGCTTGATCACCTTGAGCTGGGGAAAATCCAGCGGCAAGCGCTTGAGGTTGTCCAGCGTCGCCCCGCGCCAACCGTAGATCGACTGGTCGTCGTCGCCCACCGCCGTGAAGCGGGCCCGCTCGCCCACCAAATGCTTGAGCACCTCGTATTGGGTGGCGTTGGTGTCTTGGTACTCGTCCACCAGCACATGGCCCATCTTGGCCTGCCAGCGCTCGCGCACTTCGGGGTACTCGGCCAGCAGCTTCAGGGGCATGCCGATCAGGTCGTCAAAGTCCACGCTCTGATAAGCGCTCAAACGCTCTTGGTACAGCGCCATGATGCGGGCAATCACGCGGGCGTTGTCGTCGGGGGCCTGGGCTGCGGCCTGCTGGGCGTTCAGCCCCATGTTTTTCCACAGGCTGATGGTCCACTGCCACTGGTGGGCGGTGGCCGCATCGGTGGTGCCGCCGCAATCCTTCAAGATGCTGGTCACATCGTCGGCGTCCATGATGCTGAACTGCGGCTTGAGCCCCAGCACCGCGCCGTCCTCGCGCATGATGCGCACGCCCAAAGCGTGAAAAGTGCAAATCAGCACGTCCTTGGCCGGACGGCCAATCAACTGCTTGGCGCGTTCGCGCATTTCGGCGGCGGCTTTGTTGGTGAAGGTGATGGCGGCGATGCGCTTGGGTGCAAGCCCCGCCTCGATCAGCCGCCCAATCTTGTGCGTGATCACCCGCGTTTTGCCCGAACCCGCCCCCGCCAGCACCAGGCAGGGGCCAGAGACAAAGTTCACGGCTTCGAGCTGGGCGTTGTTGAGGCCGTCAGACATTTATATTTGGGTCTTGTTCAGATCAGGACCGGAACGCCGGCTTGTTCAGCCGCAGCCAGCAGCTGTGTGTCCAGTGTGGCCAGTGGCAGGCCTTTTCTCAGAGCCAACTCGAGGTAAGCCGCGTCGTAAGCGCTCAAGTGGTAGCGCCGAGCCAAATCCAGGGTGTCGTGCAAGGCCCTCAGGCTGGTCTCGGCGTCGGTGGCGATGTCGAGTGCTTCGAGCAAAGCCACAAAGGTCGAAGCTTGGGCTTGGGTGATTTTGTTCAGCCTCAGGCTTTTAGCCATCACGTTGGCCACCTCCAAGTGCCACAGCGAGGGCACTTGTGCGCCGTTGTCTTGCAGCAGATCGAGCACTTTTTGGGCCAAAGCCAGCCCGGCGGGGTTGCTTTGGGGCAGCAGCCACAGCATGGCCACCGAGTTGTCGAGCACCAAGCTCATGCCCGCCCTTCGCGGATCAGGGCGGTCAAGTCCAATCCGGCACCTGCGCCGCTGGTGTTTTGTTGCTCAGAGAAGGCGCGCATTTTGGCCACCGCTTTCGCCCGTTGTTGGTCGGGCGCTTCGACGGGTGTCAACCGCGCCACGGTGACACCCCGCACCGAAATGTCAAAGCTTTGCCCGGCCTGCACCTGGCGCAAAAACTGCGGCAAATGGGTTTTGGCCTCATAAGCGCCGATGGTCTGAATCGTCATGATGAACGGCTTTATTTAACAACAGAAATTCGATTGTAGACCAGTTCAATAGACCAGTTAAGGGGCTTGGACGGGGTTCCGGACGGAGCGCATTTCCCAATGCGCTGTGGACGCTAACAAGCAGATGACTTGAAAAAGTCTGGATGCACCAAATGGAAAGGCCGCTACATGCGGCCTTTCGACTTTTCTGTGGTGCATGCTTGGGCGAATGGACGCCTGGCGGCTTCCCTTCTTGGCTTTCTGGGTGTTCAACCTCAAACGCTTGTCGGTTCAGCGACTTTGCCAGCCGGCTTGGCCTCATGGTTTACACCGACAATTGGGGATGCTTGAAATTCTTCGCGTCACCTTCCCCTTCTTTGCCTTGGTTTTGTGCGGCTATGGCGCTGCCCGGTGGCGGTTTTTGCCTTTGGAGGCCATTTCTGGTTT
>CAMCNQ010000176.1 GCA_945875955.1 Limnohabitans sp. Rim8
ACATCTCCTGCCTGTTGATCGATGCCAAGTCGGGCACAGCCTTCAATCCGCAGGCCAATGCCACCCAAGCCAGAACCATGGAGCATTTCCGCCGTCTGGGCTTTGCGCATGAAGTTCGCAGCATGGGTTTGCCGCCAGACCACCCCACCGACATCGCCTATTTGACGCGCTTTGCAGGCAGCGAGTTGGCACGCCTGCGCCTGCCCACGGCGGCGGCGGCGCCGCAAGCCATCAAAAACATGTCGGGCTCCTGGAGCGCGGCCGAATTGCCACACCGGGTGTCGCAAAAATACGTTGAAGTCTGCCTGCACCGCCATGCACAAGCGCAAGCCAGCGTGGACTTGCGGTATGGCTGGCAATTGACGCAATTCACAGACACCGGTCTGGACATAAAGGCCCAGGTTCAGGCGGTACAAGGTGGCCAGACACAACAGGTGCAGGCCGCTTACCTGGTTGGAGCCGATGGGGCACGCAGTTTTGTGCGCTCGCAACTGGGCATCACCTGGGGCGGGGCCACCGGCTTCAAGCGCAAATTCATGGGCGGCAAAATGCTGGCGGTCTACCTCAAGGCCCCCGACTTTTATGCCCGTAACCCGAACGACCGCGCTTGGATGTATGTGGTGGTCAACCCCCAGCTGCGGGCCTTCATCATGTCGGTCGACGGCGTCAGCGAGTTTGCCTTTCACGTCCAGATGGCCGATGACGCAGCCACCGAGGCCCTGACCGAGGCCGATGCGCGGCGCTTGTTCTCGCAGGCCTTTGGCCAAGACATGGAGATTCACATCTTGTCCATGGCCACCTGGATGGCTGGCCATGCCTTGGTGGCCGAGTCGTTTCAAAAAGGCCGTGTGTTTTTGGGCGGCGATGCGGCGCATTTGTTCACGCCAACCGGGGGCTTGGGCTACAACACGGCGGTGGAAGACGCGGTCAACCTGAGTTGGAAACTGGCCAGCGTGCTCAAAGGCCAAGCCAGCCCTGCCCTGTTGGACAGCTATGGCTTGGAACGCCATGCTTTGGCGGTGCGCAACACCGGTTATGCGCGCCAATTTGCCGACTCCATTGGCCTGTTTGAAGCCGCCCCCGAACTGGAAGACGACAGCCCCGCAGGCCAACAAGCGCGGGCCTTGGCAGCCGACTACCTGAATGGCCATGTGCGCCGCGAATTCAACATCCCCGGCGTCACCTTTGGCGGGCGTTATGCGCACAGCCCTGTGGTGGTCAACAACGGCAGCGTTGCCCCGCCCGATACGGCCAATGTCTACACGCCCAGTGCCTGCCCCGGTGGCCGGCCGCCACATGCTTGGCTGGAAGATGGGCGTTCGCTGTTTGACACCTTCAATTTCGAATGGACCTTGCTGGCCTTGGGGCCCGATGTGCCAGAGACACAGGCTTTTGAACAAGCCGCTGCCGCCTTGGGTGTGGACTTGAAAGTGGTGCGCCACGACAGTGCCGAGGTCTTGGCCCTGTACGAAGCGCCGCTGTGCTTGATTCGCCCCGATCAGATCGTGGCTTGGCGCGGTCACAGCGACGCGCCAGCCCAGGCCGTTTTGGCGCAGGTCTTGGGTCGGATTTGCGGCCAACCCATGGCGCAAAGCGCTACAGTGCAGGCATGACCATGAGCCCCAAACCACACCCATGAACAACCGCCTGGCCACGCCCGACAAAGATGCCATTGCCTTGCTGCCGCCCTTTGAGCGCTTGGACCTTGCGCGCATCAGCCTGGTCACCACCGGCGCACAAGCCCAGGAAGCCCAAGCCCAGTTGCTGCAGGCCAAGGCCTGGGGGTTTGACACCGAATCCAAACCGACCTTCAAAGTCGGTGAGCTGTCCGATGGGCCGCACATCTTGCAGCTGTCCACCGCCGAACGGGCTTGGGTATTTCAACTGCACGAGCCCGAATGTCGCCGCGTGGCCGCCCAGTTGCTGGCCCATGGCGGTGTGGTCAAAGCCGGTTTCGGTTTGGGCGATGACCGCAAACGCATCGTGCACAAACTGGGCATAGAGCCGCAGGGCATATTGGAGCTCAACCAGGTGTTCCATGCACAGGGTTACCGCAAAGACATGGGCGTCAAAGGGGCGGTGGCGGTGTTGTTCAATCAGCGTTTCATCAAGTCCAAAAAAGCCGCCACCAGCAACTGGGCCAATGCCCGCCTGAGCGAGGCGCAATTGGTTTACGCCGCCAACGACGCCTATGCGGCCATTCGGGTCTGGCAAGCTTTGGCGCTGAGCGTTTGAGCGCAGACTTCATCAGCGCGCACACATGCTGACAAGGTCGCTGCCTGCGCTGGAACAACACAGATCAGCAGAAAAAGGTTTTTATCAGCATTGCCCGCTTTCGCGGCCAGGCCTGATTTCAAACTTTCGGTCGCGATGGAATAGCTTCTCAGCACCAGCCCCATCACAAAGCCCGGCGTTTGCGCCAACAAGCTGTCCAGCCTGGCCTGAACCTCTGGTAGCTACAGCTAAAGGTAAAGGTAAGAGTACAGGCCCATCAGCATGGACTTGCAGAGGTCCAACTGCTGTGCGTTCATGCCACTGGTGGGCAGGTCGCTTGCGCGGGCAAAGGAGTCATGGTTTTTCGCATTCACAAATAACAGTCAAACCACAAGGCAAAAGAGGCCAAGCGCTCATGCCGGCGTGGGCAGTACATGGTTCAAATGGTCCAACTTGACCCATAACTTGGCCCCTTTTGGGCCTGTTTGGGCGCTCAATCGGCTGCCTTGAGGCAAGCGCATCCAAGACTGGGCTGCGAAAGCCTGTCCGCTTTCGACAAAGCCGCCTTGCAGCACCAAAAACTCGCCACCTAGGGGCAGGGCCATCTCGACCAGGCTGTTGGCAGCCCACTCCTCCACCCGCACGTCTTCAAAAGCATCTTTGTAAACGGGCGACACGCTCACCCCAGGTCGGCGTGCATCGGGGATGCGTGCCAGCTTGTCAGTCTGAACGACGACATGGGTTCGGTCCGAAGGTTCAAATTGCCAGAGTTTGACAAAGATGGTGCAGCCCAGAGCGGCACCTGGTGTGTGGCGGCTTTGCGGCGGATTGCGGATGTAACTGCCCGCCGGGTAGTCACCCTGCTCGTCTTGGAATACGCCTTCCAGCACCAAAAATTCTTCGCCCCCAGTGTGGGTGTGGGCACTGAAATGGCTACCCGGTGCATAGCGCACGATCGAGGTGGCTTGGGCCACCTCTTCACCCATGCGGTGCAGCATGCGACGTTCCACGCCGGGCATTGGCGATGCGACCCAAGCTTGTTGCGCGGCATGCACCACCGCCCTTTGTTTCATGTCGGCATGCAAGTTCATGTTCATCACTCCGTTTCGGTGGTCGATGGGTTTCTCTTGGCCTGAGCGCTCAAATTGCCCAAGACGCTTTGAACAGCCA
Organism: Limnohabitans sp. Rim8; assembly: GCA_945875955.1. Classification (GTDB taxonomy): domain Bacteria; phylum Pseudomonadota; class Gammaproteobacteria; order Burkholderiales; family Burkholderiaceae_C; genus Limnohabitans_A. The sequence goes on from CAMCNQ010000176.1 coordinate 3,385, forward strand.
ATTCTGCGGCTTCGAGTGCGCCCTCAAGGTAGCCGCCGTAATTGGGAGAGCGTTCGGTGCCAGCCAAGGCCACACGCGACTTCCAGTCGGCGGGCACCTCGCCCACCGAGTACATGGGGTGGTAGGACAAGGGCCTTGAATCCTCGGACGTGGCCGTCAAGGGGTCCAGCGCCCAGTCCTGCACAGCACTCCACAAAGGTGTGGCCGCTTGTGGACCAAACAGGCGCTCGAGTTGCGCCAAAGACTGGCTTTGCAAGGCCTCGCGTCCGATACCAGCTCTGTACGAGGGTGAGGCCCCAACAAAACCAAACAGCGCGGCCGACTGACCCGACTCGTCAGAGGCGTCATGGATCTCACCCATGGGCCCACGGTGACTCATGGCGTCGCCCGACAGGCCGGCCTCGCGCCAAAAGGCGCTGGCATAGGCCGCGACGAATTTGGCCTGGCCCGCCATCCAGGTGGGTGTGGCGCGCATGTCCTTCATCATTTTCTCGGGCCAAGCAGGCTCTAGGGCCAGGTCTTGCGCCATCACGCGGGGGGGAATGGTCACGATCACTTGGGAAGCCCCTTGGCTCCAGGGTCCAGTGCCATCTTGCAAGGCCAGTTCAACCGCATGGGGGCGCAGTTGCATGCCCAGCACACGGGTGCTGGCTTTGAAGGTCACTTGCGAATTCAGCTGGGCGTGGATGGCCTGCGTCAAAGCCCCGGTGCCGCCCGCAATGCGGTAAGACGAGGGCGACTGCTCCCAGCCGCTTTGGTGCTTGTAGACCTTGCCATCCTGGCCTTCGACCATGGTGGCCCCCCGGGTGTGTTGGGGAAAGGACCGCAGGTTCAAGGCCTTCAAGATTTTTTGCACACGCGGGTTCATGCCAGGCCAAAACCATGCGGGGCCCAAGTCCAGACGGTGCGCGGCACCGTCTTCGCCTTGGCTCAAAACGCGGCCCCCAATGCGGTCGCGCGCTTCAAGCAACAACACGCGCTGGCCCGATTGCTGCAACAACCAACTGGCATACAGGCCACTCAGGCCAGCGCCAACAACAACGACAGGATGTGACATGCGGTTTTCCTTTCAAACACTGGCCGACATGGGCCGAAGATCAAGCTCGTGCGTCCAAGTGCTTCGGGCTTGATGAAAGACTTGCCAATAGACCTCGGCCAAATCGGCCGGGACCATGCTGTTCGCTTGTTGGGCCGCAGCAAAGCGTTGCTGGGTTTTGTCTGACCAAATCAAACCATCCAACACGGTGTGGACCACGTGAATGCCCTCGTGGCCATGCTCTCGGGCCAAAGCCTGGGTCAGCCCGCGCAGGCCAAACTTGGCACTGCTGAAGGCTGAAAAAAGCGGGCCTGCGCGCAAGCTGCCAGACGCTCCACTGAAGATCAAACACCCGCCGCCTTGGCTTTGCAAGCGGGGGATGGCTTGCTGGGCCACATGGACCGCGGTCATGACCATCGAGCGCCAGACTTGCTCAAACACCTGCTCCGAAGTGTCCCAAAACGGGGCTCGGTGAAACTGCATGGCATTGTGGATCACACCCGCCAAAGGGGGCCCGGCATCCAGTTCTTTGAACAGTTGCGCCGTGGCTTGTGCATCGCTCAGGTCGGCGTGCGAATGGCCTTGGCCACGGCGAGAAACGGCCACCACGTGGTAGCCACCGTCGCGAAAACGGTTTTCAATCGCCTGGCCCAGCCCATCGCTGCTGCCTGCGATCACCAGGGTTTTTTTGTCCATGCTCCAACTCCAAGTCTTAAAAAATGAATACCAAATAATTATCCCAGTTTGACCGTCATCTCGCAAAAACCGTCATGGGGTGGGTGCTGGTGCACAGCCCCTGCCCCACCCCCATGACTTAGCTTTGCAAGCGTGCGGCCAATGCTTCAGCCAAAGGTGGCGCTGAAGCAGGGCTTTGACCGGTCATCAATGGACCGTCGACCACCACATTGGCTTCCCAATTGGCTTTGCTGTGGTATTTGGCACCACGGCCTTTGAGCTCGTCTTCCAGCGAGAACAAAAGGTGCTTGAGCAATTCAATTTCATTGTCCTCGTCGTTCTTGAAACCGGTCAAGTTGACGCCTTTGACCAGGTATTCACCGCTGGGCAGTTTCACGTCACGCAAAATCGCGGGCGCGTGGCAGACCATGGCAATCGGGCGGTTGCTGGTGTAGAAGTCTTGAATCAGTTTGACCACATGAGAGTCGTGTGCCAAATCCCACAGCAAGCCATAACCACCGGGGAAGAACACAGCGTCAAAGGTGTCGTGATTGATGTTGCGCAGCTTGCGGGTTTCTTTGGCTGCGTGCATAGCCACCCCATCAGACAAGAAGCGGCGTGTGTAGTCGGTGGTAAAGGGCGCTTTCATGCTCAACCAGTCGATCGGGGCTTCTCCGCCGTCAGGCGAAGCCAACACCACCTCATAACCGGCTTCGGTCAAAATGTAATAAGGTGCAGCCAGTTCGGTGAACCAAGTTCCCGTGTGCTTGCCACTGATGCCCATTTCGTCTACCGAAGACATGAGCAATAAAACGCGCTTTTGTTTGTTACCTGTGCTCATGAAAAACTCCTGCGCCGACCAAACGGCTGTTATGTTGTCAAACGATGCGAAAAACCTTTCCCGCATCCCCTGCGTGCTGCAGCGGTTGCAACTCTCAACCACTGTTGCCCTTGTCGATCAACTACCATTCAAATGGTAGGTGATGCGTTTAAAAAAACTCACTCATTCAGTGCCGAAAGAAACACCTGGGCCAGGCGCTTGGGACCCATGGGCTGGTCCACATTGCGACCAACCAACATGGCACCTTCCAAAAGCGAAAGCAGTGCTTGGGCAAGAACCTTTGGTGCTTGTGTGCTTTTCAACGTACCGCTGTTCACGCCCTCTTGGATCACATCGCTGAGCCAGACCAAGTTGCTTTGAAAAAATTGCTTCACTGCAGCCTGAACAGGTGCGCCCAATGAATTGGATTCGGCTCCCAACATGCCACAGACACACAAATGCTGATTGATCTGAAATGTTTTCTCAAACAAATCGGCATACGCGGTCAAGCGATCAGGCGCAGATTTCACGGCGGTGAGAATTTGCCGCAAAGCGTCATCAAATTCGGCAGCGTAGCGCTCCACCACCACCAGACCCAGATCGGCCTTGGAAG
>CAMCNQ010000177.1 GCA_945875955.1 Limnohabitans sp. Rim8
TGTGCCTGCATCTGTACAAAACCATGGGCGCATGAAGCCTGTCGTCCCTTTGGTGATTTCAGCTCTGGCGGGTGTAAGTGAGCATGCGCCCTTTGTAGGCCGCCTCATCGTGGTGGGCGGCTTGGTCCAGCACCTGCTCATGCATGTCAAAACCCAGGCGGGCCATGTGTTTGTGAAACGGCGCGCGGTTGCCGCGGTTGGGGTCAACCACCCAAATTTCGCACTGCGTGGCGGCATGTTCGTTGATGAACTTGGCCAGCGTGCCCGCCTCATCGCGCTCGTACAAAATATCGCTGCCCACAATCAGGTCAAACAAGCCGCTGAGCGTGGCCGCCTTGGCTGACGTCAACACCGGTAAACCGTCTTCGCGCAGCGCTGCCGTGCCCCACAAACCATGGCGGTAGGCCATGGGTGACAAACCATTGAGGCGGGTGTTTTCATCCAAAAAAGCGTGGGTCAAAGGGTGGCAGTCGCTGGCCGTGACGTTGGCTCCACGCCGATGGGCCACCAGACTCGACAGGCCCAAGCCGCAACCGATCTCCAAAATGCGCTCGGCGCTCACCGGCCGCAAAGCCATGCGCTCGGCCATGCGCTGCCCCGAGGGCCATAACAAGCCAAACAAGGGCCAGGTGGCCGACGAAATGCCCAAGTTCAGGGCTTCATCAAGGGGGTCATGGAACTGGTTTTTGTCGCGCAGGGAGCGGATGACCATGTCATCCACGCCCAACACCGCAATGGTCTCCTGTTTGGTCAGGTAACCGGGTGAAGAGGGTTGCAAAAAGACAATCTTTGCAGCGCGCTGACCGAGATTCAAAAGGCGCTGACTGGATTGAATGTACACCCACCCAAGGCCAAGCACATTGACGCACAAACTGGGCATGGGCCTGGCAATTCAACAGGTGCGCTACCCCGGTGAGATGGGGTGTGCTGGTCGTGCTGGGTTTTTTAAACAGAACCTCAGGCCGCAGACGCGTTCAAACGGCGGTGCATGAACAGGCTGTGTGGGTTTTCCAGGTAGTCCGCAAAGGGCCCCGAGACCTGAAAGCCCGCACTCGCGTAAAGCCGCTGCGCAGGTAAAAACGCAGGGTGTGTGCCGGTTTCCAAGCTGAGCAAGTCATAGCCTCTTAGCCGGGCCGTGTCGATGATCTGCAGCAACAAGGCCCGACCCGCACCGCGTCCACGCAGCTTGTTCGGGGTGCGCATGGACTTGATTTCACCATGGGTGGCCGTCAGTTCCTTGAGTGCGCCGCAACCGAGCAATTGCGCATGGTCCCAAGCGGTCCAAAAGGTGATCGATGGCGATTGCAACTCTGAAAGGTCCAAGGCGAACACCTGTTCGGGTGGGCTCAGTTCATGCATGTTGGCCAAATGCTCGCGCAAAAGTTGGTGCACCAGCGGTCTGGTGAGGTCATCAAGTTCAATGTGCATGTGGCAGGCCCTTACCGAGTGGCCCAACAGCCCTCTTGCCTGGTAGGGATGGCTTGGGCGCTTTGACAATGTGATGGCGGCATCATCTCAAAGTCTGGCGTGTCTTTCAACCTTAATCCGGCAGTTGGGCCGTGCAGCGTTTCACCCATGAGGTGAAGACCGTCGCAGGCGCAAGTGTTTGATTCATCAAGTGTTTAAAGCGCAAGCAAGCGGCCAACTGCCGGGTTAAGGTTCAACCACATGCACGGCCAATTTGGCGGTTGGCTTGCAAGCGCGCAGCGCGGGCCGGCGTCAGGGGTTGTTTGCGCCCCTTTCTATAATTTGGCCATGCTGCAATACCAAACCATTCCCGTTACCCCCTTTCAACAAAACTGCTCCCTGATCTGGGACGACCAAAGTGGCCAAGCGGCGGTGGTCGATCCGGGTGGGGACCTGGATTTGATTTTGGATGCGGTCCGGCAACATGGCCTTCGCTTGGAGCAAATCTGGATCACCCACGGCCACCTGGACCATGCGTCTGGCACGGCCGATCTGGCCGAGCAACTGGGCGGTTTGCCCATCATCGGGCCGCACCTGGCAGACCAGTTCTGGATTGACGGTTTGCCCACCGCTGCAGCGGCCTATGGTTTTCCTGCAGCGCGGGTCTTCAAACCCACGCGATGGCTGGCCGATGGCGACACGGTGAGCTTGGGAGCGCACACGCTGCAGGTGCGCCACTGCCCTGGGCACACGCCAGGCCATGTGGTGTTTTATTCGCCCGAGATCAAGCGGGCTTTTGTGGGCGATGTGCTGTTTGCAGGCAGCATTGGTCGCACCGATTTTCCGCAAGGCAACCACGACGACCTGATCGCCAGCATCACGCAACGCTTGTGGCCCATGGGCAATGACACGGTGTTCATACCCGGTCACGGTCCTGAAAGCACGTTTGGCCGTGAGCGCCAGTCCAACCCCTATGTGGGTGGCACCTGAGGCGGCGGCTGCTCAACTTTTGGGCGCTTGCTCGTAGAGTTGCTGCACTTTGGGCAAGTTCGCTTGCAGCTCTTGGATGCGGTTGCTTCCGCTGGGGTGGGTGGACAGGAAAGACGGGCCGCCGTTGCCGCTGGCCGATTGCATTTTTTGCCACAGGCTGACACTGGCCTCGGGCTTGAAGCCGCCCCGTGCGGCGATTTCCAGGCCCACCAGGTCCGACTCGGTTTCGTCGTCGCGGCTGTATTTGAGGGTGAGCAATTGCGTGCCCAAGCTGGCCGCAGAATCGCCCAAGGCGCCCAAGCCCAAAAGTTGTGAAGCGATCGACAGGCCAATGCCGGTGGCTTGGGTTTTGGCCAGACGCTCACGCGCGTGTTCGCGCAAGGCGTGGGCCATTTCGTGGCCCATGATCATGGCCACTTCGTCATCGTTGAGCTTGAGCTGGTCCAAGATGCCGGTGTAAAAAGCGATTTTTCCGCCGGGCATGCACCAGGCGTTGATCTGTTTGCTGCCGATCAAGTTGACTTCCCATTGCCAGTCCTTGGCGCGTGGGTTCCACTGCGCGGTGAAGGGAATCAGTTTTTGCGCAATGCTGCGCAAGCGCTGCAGTTGAGGGTTTCCCTCTGGCGCCAAAGCGCCTTTGTCGCGGGCTTGCGAGATGACTTGCTTGAACTGCAAGCTGGCCGATTTTTCCAGGGTTTCGGCCGGCACCAATTGACGCCATTTGGAAGAATTGCCGACATCGACTTGGGCCATGGCCGCACTGGCCATGCCCACGCCGGCCGCCAACAAAAATCCACGCCGGGCTTGCCAGCGCGCTGGCTGGTCCGCCTGGGCCGTGGCGTCGGGGGTTTTGAAATTGCAAAGAACACACATGGTGCGCAAATCATAACCAAAGTGGCCTTTGGGTGTGACGCGATAATGGGGCATGACCCAAATTGTCACGCCCTCTGCTGAAACTGTAACCACTTGGCGCGAGGCTTTGCGCCTGTATTTGCAACCCGCCAGCTTGCGCATGTTGGTGCTGGGTTTCGCAGCTGGGCTGCCCTTGTTGCTGGTGTTGGGGACGCTGAGTTTTCGCTTGCGCGAAGCGGGCATTGACCGCAGCACAATTGGCTACCTCAGCTGGGTGGGTTTGGCCTATGGGGTCAAGTGGATGTGGGCGCCCCTTGTTGACCGCATGCCCATTCCTTGGCTGACAGGCCAATTGGGACGCCGACGCAGCTGGTTGTTGTTCTCACAAATCGCCATTGCAGGCGGCCTGGTGGGCATGGCTTTGAATGACCCTTCACAGCTGTTGGGCCCCCTGGTGGTTTGCGCCTTGGTGGTGGCGGTGGCTTCGGCCACACAAGACATAGCCCTGGACGCCTATCGCATCGAGTCGGCCCAAGTCAATGCGCAAGCCGCCTTGGCGGCCAGTTACCAAACGGGTTACCGCTTGGCCATGATTTGGGCCGGCGCCGGGGTTTTGTGGATCGCCGCATGGGCCCAAGGCGAAGCTCCAGGCTATGCCCAAGCGGCTTGGCAGTGGGCTTACTTGGTCATGGCGCTGAGCATGCTGCCGGGCATGTTCATGGTGCTGGGCTCGCCCGAGCCGGTGCATGCGCCCTTGACGCCTGCACGCAACCTGCTCGAATGGCTGCAAAGCGCCATGTTGGAGCCGTTTGCCGATTTTTGGCGGCGCTATCGCTGGCAGGCGCTGTTGGTGTTGGCCTTGATTGCGGTGTACCGCATCAGCGACGTGGTGATGGGCATCATGGCCAACCCGTTTTATGTCGACATGGGCTTTACCAAAAACGAAGTGGCCAGCGTGACCAAGGTCTACGGCGTGGTCATGACCTTGCTGGGGGCTTTTGTGGGGGGCGTTTTGTCGGCCCGCTGGGGCGTGATGCGCATCCTCATGCTGGGGGCGGTGTTGAGTGCAGCGAGCAATTTGCTGTTTGTCTGGCTCAGCGGCGTGGGGCATGACGTGAACGCCTTGGTCTGGGTCATCTCTGCCGACAATCTGGCCAGCGGCATCGCTTCGGCGGCGTTCATCGCTTACTTGTCGTCGCTGACCAACATCAGTTATTCGGCCACCCAATATGCGCTGCTCAGTTCCATGATGCTGCTGTTGCCCAAATTTGTCGCTGGCTTTTCGGGTGCCTTTGTAGATGCTTATGGGTACGCCCACTTTTTCACGGCCACCGCTTGGCTGGGGCTGCCGGTCTTGGTGTTGGTGGCGCTGGCCTCCAAGGTGCATGCCAGGCCGACCTGAGGGCGTCTGTGGCCTGAGCATTTACGCATCTTTACCCGAAAGACACGCTGGACTCTTCAACGCGACCGATGATGGCCCTATGCAAAAAATTTTGATGATCGAAGACGACACCCGATTGGCCGGCATGGTGACCGATTACCTGGGGCAAAACGGTTTTTCTGTGCGCCATGCGCCCGACGCGCAAAGCGGCTTGGCCAGTTTGCAAACGGATACGGTTGAATTGGTGGTCCTGGACCTGATGCTGCCCGACATGGACGGTTTGCAAGTGTGCCAGCGCATCCGCGCATTGCCCGGCGCATTGGGTCAATTGCCCATCCTCATGCTGACGGCCAAGGGCGATCCGATGGACCGCATCATTGGTCTGGAAATGGGTGCTGACGACTACCTGCCCAAGCCCTTTGAGCCGCGCGAATTGCTGGCACGCATCCGGGCCATCATGCGCCGAAAAGGGTCAACCCCAGAAGCCAACGCCAAGGCGATGCAATTTGGCACGCTCGAAATCGACCGCGACGCACGGCGTGTCACGGTGGCTGGCCAAGTGTGCGAGCTGACTTCTTACCAATACGACATCTTGGTGGTGTTGGCCGAGCGGGCCGGTCGTGTGCTCACGCGCGACCAGATCATGGAGGCCATCAGGGGCCGCGAATTGGAGGCGTTTGACCGGTCCATTGATGTTCACATGGGCCGCATCCGTGCGGCCATAGAGGCCGACCCGAAATCGCCCCAACGCATCTTGACTGTGCGCGGCGTGGGCTATGTGTTTGCCAGGCAGCAGGACTGAGCCATGCCTTTGCAAGCCTTTTCCCGGCCGTGGTCACGCCATTTGTATTTGCGCATTTGGCTGGCCGTTGTCTTGGGTGTGGCCCTGATCATGTTGGTGGTGGGCTGGGCTTGGCGGATCAGCTTTGAGCACAACAACCCGCCGCCTGTGCCGCGTGAGTGGGTGGTGCTCAACGAACAGGGACAGGTGCTGTCTACCTTCACGCGGTCACGGCCGGGTACCCCTTTCGAATTTGAATTGAACTTGACCGATGGGCAAACCATGCGCTTGCAGTTGCAGCGCAGCACTGAGCGAGATGAGTCTGGGCCAGCAATGGAGTCCCAAGCAAGGGGGCACATGTCGCCGCACAGGCCCCCGCGCGGGCGCAATGAGCCGCCCTGGTGGGCCAAGCCGCCTTATGGGTTTTTCTGGATGCTGGGCATGCTGGGTGTGGCTGTGGCCTTGGGTTTGTACCCTGTGGTGCGGCGTCTGACGCAAAGGCTGGAGGGTTTGCAGCGCGGTGTTCAGCGCTGGGGCGATGGCGACTTGTCGGTGCGTGTGCCGGTGCAAGGCCATGACGAGGTGGCCGATTTGTCGCAGCGCTTCAATGCGGCGGCCGAGCGCATAGAGGGCCTGATGGCGTCGCAAAAATCCTTGCTGGCCAATGCCTCTCATGAACTGCGCTCACCCTTGGCCCGGATTCGCATGGGCCTGGAGTTGATGGCCCCCCCCACCGCCGACACCGCCGACACCGCCATGCTGCAGCGCAGCCGCCAAGAAATTTTGCGCAACATGGCCGAGCTCGATCAGCTGATTGACGAAATTTTGTTGGCCAGCCGATTGGACGCCAAAGAGGCCGACATTGGGCTGCTGGAGGCGGTGGACCTGGTGGGCTTGTGCGCCGAAGAATGCGCTCGGGTGGGTGCCTTTCTGGACGTGCCCTCGGGCCTGTCGCAATTGGAGGTGTGGGGCGTGGCCAAGTTGCTGCGCCGCATGGTGCGCAACCTGCTTGAAAATGCCAGGCGATATGGCAGTTCTGGCGCGCCAGACGATGACATTGTGCTGACACTCAGGCACGCTCAGCAGGTTCACCTTTCCGTGT
>CAMCNQ010000178.1 GCA_945875955.1 Limnohabitans sp. Rim8
GCCGCTAACTGGCGGTAACGTTCCATGTCCAGTTTGCCATCCGCGCCTCGCAAACCGGCAATCGACGGGTCTTGTTGCAGATAGCGCGCCAAATGTTGGTCACTGGTCAGTAAAAGTTGTTGATCAGAAGCGCGTGCAATCAAGCGATCATTGACCATGCGTTCCAATGAGGCATAACGCGCCTGTGGAGAATCCAGCAGTTTGGCATCGATGTTGGGCATGGAAGCCCGTATGCGCGTGACTTCTGCTTGATGGGCGGCATCCCAATCTGTTTGCGTGATTTTTTCACCATCGACTTTGGCCACCACAGGGCCTTTGTCTTCGAACCGGCTATAGCCTTCGATGCCGACCAGTACAAATGAAGGGATCACCAGCAAAAACAACAAACCCATTAATATTTTAGAGTTGTTGCGAATCGAATCAAACATGGCTGAAGTCTCGTAAAGTCAAGAAAAAAGGCGAACACAAGGTTCGCCTTTGCTTTTTGGGTGGTGGGCGCTGACGGTCTCGAACCGCCGACCTACTCCGTGTAAAGGAGCCGCTCTACCAACTGAGCTAAGCGCCCCACCTGAAAAGTGTTGTCAGTTCAAAGCATCCTTCAGGGCTTTACCCGGACGGAACTTTGGAACTTTGGCTGATTTGATTTTAATCGCAGCGCCAGTGCGTGGATTGCGCCCGGTTCTTGCAGCCCGTTTGCCCACGGCAAATGTACCGAAACCGACCAATGAAACAGTGCCGCCTTTTTTCAAAGTCGTGCGCACAGCCCCGATGGTCGCTTCAAGGGCGCGCCCTGCAGCGGCTTTTGACAAGTCGGCTTGCTTGGCAATGTGTTCAATGAGTTCTGTTTTGTTCACGAGATACCTCTTAAAAGACACGTCGGCATGGCCGACAGCGGACTGCATGTGCCATTCAAAGGCTCAAACGAAAGGACGGATTTTAGCCTTGAAAACATCTGAGAGGCCATCAGAGATTTGGGTTTTTGGCAAAAAACACCATTCATCAAAGAAGCCCAGCATACCGAGCTCAAAGCGCCTGTTCAATGGCGCGACCAACATCGGCCGTGGTGGCCTGGCCGCCCAAATCCGGTGTGCGCGGCGCGTCCGCGCCGGCCGCCAAAACCTTCTCGATGGCGGACAACACCGCGTCGTGTGCATTCTTATGCCCCAGGAACTCGAGCATCATCGCGCCACACCAAATTTGGCCAATCGGGTTGGCGATGCCCTTGCCTGCAATGTCTGGTGCCGATCCATGTACTGGTTCAAACAGCGAAGGGAAAAGCCGGTCAGGATTGAGGTTGGCACTCGGGGCAATGCCAATGGTGCCGGTGCAGGCGGGCCCCAAATCGCTCAGGATATCGCCAAACAAATTGCTGGCCACGACCACGTCGAAAAAGTCAGGGCGTTGTACGAAGTGGGCAGTCAAGATGTCGATGTGAAACTTGTCTACGGTGATGCCGGGATAGGCCTTGGCCATTTCGGCCACGCGCTCATCCCAATAAGGCATGGTGATGGCAATGCCATTGGACTTGGTGGCACTGGTCAGGTGGGTTTTGGGCCGGGTCTTGGCCAATTCAAAAGCAAACTTCAAGACACGGTCTACCCCCACCCGGGTCATGATGGACTCTTGCATCACAATTTCGCGCGCTGTGCCTGGGAACATGCGCCCACCCACGCTGGAGTATTCGCCTTCGGTGTTTTCCCGCACGATGTACATGTCGATTTCACCGGCCAGGCGTGGGCTGCCATCACGCCTGACCACCGGGGCAATGATGCCAGGCATCAGTCGCGCAGGGCGCAAATTGATGTATTGGTCAAACTCTCGGCGAAACAAGAGCAATGAGCCCCAGAGCGACACGTGGTCAGCGATTTTTTCAGGCCAACCCACAGCCCCGAAATAAATGGCTTCGTGCCCGCCAATTTGGTCTTTCCAGTTGTCGGGAAGCATCTGCCCATGCTTTTCAAAATAGTCCCAACTTGAAAAATCAAAATGGTCAAAATGCAAATCAATGCCGAACTTGCGTGCGGCTGCCTCCATGACACGCAAGCCTTCGGGCATGACTTCCTTGCCAATGCCATCTCCTGGAATCACGGCAATACGGTGCTGGGTCATTTGTTCATCTTTCTGATCCCCAAAATGGCGATGGGGCTGTCTGCAAAGTTCAAAGCTTAACAACAAAGGCCATGGGCCTGTTTCACAAACGCGACGGGCGCAGCACCAGTCCGACGCCCAAGGCCGTCAATGCCGTCCCAAACAAGGTCACCAAGGTGAGGGACTCGCCAAAAAGCACCCAAGCGATCAAGGCGGTGGTGGGCGGCACCAGGTAAAGCAAACTGGTCACCGCCGTGGTCGCTCCCCGCTGAATGAGCATGTAAAACAGTGAGCTCCCACCCAAAGTCAAACCCAACACCGACCAGGCCATGGCACCCATCAATTCCCTGTTCCAATACATGGCTTCGCTCTCCAGCATGGCCAGGGGCAAGGTCACCACAAATGCCGCCATGATCTGAACGCTGATGGCCGTTCGCACATCGCAAGCAAGTACAAATCGTTTTTGGTACAAAGTGCCCATGGTGATGCTGAGCAAGGCGATCAGCGCACAAGCCATGTTGACCGGTGTGACATGGTCCATGGGCGAGCCCCATGTGAACTTGTGCCAAACCACCATCAAAAGGCCCAAGAATCCGAGCAACAGCCCCAGCCATTGCCGTTGTGACACCCCCGCACTGCTCGTTCCGCGCAGGCTGAAAGACAGGAAAATTGCCGTCAAAATCGGCTGAAAACCCACAATCAGCGAGGACAGCCCCGAGCCCATACCGGCTTTAACCGCCGCCCATACACCCCCTAAATAACCGGCATGCATCAAGATGCCTGTGACGGACAGATGCAGCCATTGCGCTCGGCCTACCGGCCAAGGGACCTTGGCCCACTTGATCCAGACGCCAAAACACAAGACCGACAGGAAGTAACGCAACAACAAAAAACCAAAAGGGGGTGCGTGGGGCATGCCATAGCGCGCCACGATGAAGCCGGTGCTCCAAATGAGCACAAAAACCACCGGGATCGTGCCGATCCAGGCCTTGCTTTGGCTGGGACTCATTTCACCCTGGCACGGATTTCAGGCAGGGCTTTTTGCATGTAATAAATCATGGACCAGATGGTCAAAATCGCGGCAATCCAAATCAAAACAGCACCCCACATTTGGGTGTCCAGCCAGCCGAACAGCGTGCCGTCGTAAAGCAAAAAAGGGATGGCCAACATTTGAACCGTGGTTTTGAGTTTACCCACCATATGGACTGCCACGCTCTTGCTGGCCCCAAGTTGAGCCATCCACTCGCGCAGGGAGGAAATGGCGATCTCTCGGCCAATGATGATCAAGGCGATCAACACATCCACACGGTTCATGTGCACCAAAATCAACAGCGCAGCGCAAACCAAAAATTTGTCGGCAACCGGGTCTAAAAAAGCCCCGAAAGCAGAGGTTTGATTGAGCTTGCGAGCCAGAAATCCGTCCAGCCAATCGGTGATGGCAAATAACACGAACAAAACCGTTGCAATCAGGTTTTGGGTCTCCAGCGACAAACTTTTCAAGTAATAAACACCAATGATCAGCGGAATCGCAACAATGCGCGTCCAGGTCATGATGGTGGGGATGGTAAAGAACATGGCCTCGATTGTGGCATGGCCCACCACCATTCAAGGGCCTGGACCTAAAGACCTCAGTGGAGGGCGTTGTAAATGGTCTCGGCAAGTTCGCGCGAAATGCCCTCAACGCCCAGCAAATCCTCGACACTGGCGTTCTCCACACCACGAACACCGCCAAATCGCTGTATCAATTTGGCCCGTTTTCGAGGCCCTATGCCAGAAATTTCCTCAATCTTGCTCCCGCCCATGCGAACCTTTGCACGCTGGGCTCGCATGCCCGTGATGGCAAAGCGATGAGCCTCATCGCGAATTTGCGCCACCAGCATCAAAGCCGCCGAGTCCTTGCCCAAGTAAACCTTGTCACGCCCATCGGCAAAAACCAATTCTTCCAGACCCACCTTGCGGCCCTCGCCTTTTTCCACCCCCACAATGCGTGACAAATCCAGGCCAAGTGTGGAAAAAACCGCTCTGGCCACCGACACCTGACCTTTGCCCCCATCGATCAAGACCAGATCGGGCAATCGGGCCGTGCCCTCGGCGCTGCGCAAAGCTTCGGCCAATTTGCTGTAGCGACGCATCAAAACCTGCTGCATCGCCGCGTAATCGTCGCCTGGCGTGATGCCCTCAATGTTGTAGCGACGGTATTCGCTGCTTTGCATTTTGTGTTGCCGAAAGACGACGCAAGAAGCTTGGGTGTTCTCGCCCCCCGTATGGGAAATGTCAAAGCATTCGATGTGAAGCGCGTCAAGATCATCGGGTGCCAAATCCAGCGCATCGGCCAAGGCCCGGGTTCGCGCTTGTTGCGAGCCTTCTTCTGCCAGCAAACGGGCCAATTGAATGTCGGCGTTTTTCTCACTCATTTCAAGCCACACACGGCGCTGCTCACGCGGGTTGTGCACCGCCAAAATTTTGCCCCCGGCTTGCTGTGACAGGGCCAGCAGCAGGGTTTTGTCCACCGCCACGCTGGTGATGAGGGCCGCGGGCACTGGAATGCCGATGTAATGCTGCGCCATGAAGGCCTCCAGCACCTGTTGCGCCATCGAGCGCGGCGCTTGGTCCTCTTCTTGCACCGCCTGCAGGGCATGTGCATCTTCCACATGGGCAGGGAAATAAGCCCGGTCGCCCAAATGCCGTCCTCCCCGCACCATGGCCAGGTTCACACAGGCACGACCGCCATGCACCCGCACGGCCAAGATGTCTACATCGGTGTCGGTGCCCACATCCACCGATTGCTGGTGCAAAACCTTGGACAGGGCCGCCATTTGGTTTCTGACCTCGGCGGCCAGCTCGAATTCCAAGCGCTCGGCATGGCGCATCATGCGCGCTTCCATCTCCTGCAACAGGGCTTGGGTCTCGCCGCGCAAAAAACGCTCTGCCTGCTGGACATCCTCGGCATAGGCTTGGGCACCAATCAGATTGACGCAGGGCCCAGAGCAACGCTTGATCTGGTAGAGCAAACAAGGCCTTGTGCGGTTGGCAAAAACCGTGTCTTCGCAGGTGCGCAAGCGAAATACCTTTTGCAGCAGATGAATGGATTCTTTGACCGCCCATGCACTGGGAAAAGGACCGAAATAACGGTGCTTTTTCTCAACCGAACCCCGGTAATAAGCCACGCGCGGAAATGTCTGGGGCTCGGGCATCCCGCCCTCCACCTTGATCAGCAAGCTGCCATTGCCGGTCAGCTTCAAATAGGGATAGGTTTTGTCATCTCTGAACAAAATGTTGAAGCGGGGGCTGAGCGACTTGATGAGGTTGTTTTCCAGCAACAAGGCCTCGGCCTCAGAGCGCACCACCGTGGTTTCCATGCGGGCGATTTTGCTGACCATGTGGCCGATCCGAGTGCCGCCGTGGTCTTTTTGAAAATAACTTGACACCCTTTTTTTGAGCTGTTTGGCCTTGCCCACATAAAGCACTTGACCTTGCGCATCAAAATAGCGATAGACCCCCGGCAAAGCCGGGAGTGCGGCCACCTGGGCCAGCAAGGATTCGTCGTGTACCGCTGTCATGGCGCGTATTGTGCCGCTGAAAATGGCGCTTGCCCAAAGCGCAGCCCGCACTGCGACAATCAGCGCCATGGAACCGCACCGCATTTGGGATATTTTTTGCACCGTCGTTGACAACCACGGCGACCTGGGCGTGTGCTGGCGTCTGACCCGCCAATTGCTGGCGCGTGGCCAAACCGTGCGCTTGTGGGTGGACGATGCCTCAGCCCTCGAATGGATGGCACCACAGGCCCAGAACATGGCACAACTTCTGGTTCTGCCCTGGACAGCCGCCAGCCAAAACCAGGTGCTGCTTGGCCTGCCGCCTGCCCAAGTTTGGATCGAGGCTTTTGGCTGCTGCTTACCCACCCCTTTTGTAGCCCACGGGGTATTGAGCCAACAGCGCTTGGGCTTGCCCGCACCAACTTGGATCAACCTCGAGTACCTGAGTGCTGAAAGCTGGGTGCCAGGCATACACGGCCTGCCATCGCCTGTGATGAGCGGCCCGGCCAAGGGCTGGACCAAGCATTTTTTTTACCCTGGTTTCACGCCAGAAACCGGCGGTCTTTTGCGGGAGCCGGACTTGTTTTTCGCTCAAGCTGACTTCTCACAAAACGGTCACGATGTTATTTGGCGAGACAAACACGCGCCGCTGCGGGCTTCAGGCGCTTGGCTGGTCAGCCTTTTTTGCTATGCGCCGGCCGCCTTGGTTCCATTTTTAAAACCCAGCACAAGCCACCGACACCACATGGTCGTGCCGCCTGGGCTTCCAATGACGGCCATGCAAAAGGCCCTGGCCCAATTGGACATAAAACCCCGTTGGGACCGCTTGCCTTACACCGACCAAGACGGTTTTGACGCCATGTTGTGGGCCTGCGATCTGAATTT
>CAMCNQ010000179.1 GCA_945875955.1 Limnohabitans sp. Rim8
TCCACCACCCGGAACTGTATGCTGCTGTTGCCTTCGGGCAGGGTCACGACTGTCCCATTGATTTGGCCGCCTGCATTGACCATGTGGGTCACATCCGTCCAGGTGCTGCCCCCGTTGATGGAGCCCTCTACCCGGTCTCCGCTTGCCAAGGCACCGTTGAGTTGCCCGGTGATGATTTGTTCCGCTGTGCGTGTGACGAAGTCGCTGTCGCTGCTGCCGCTGTCGGCGCTGATGTCGATGTTGGTCACGCGCAATGAGGGCGCAATCGTGTCAATCATCACCGCCAAAGCAGGCCCAGCGGCACCGATGTTGCCCGCAGTGTCCACCCAGCGGAAACTGAAGCTGTGCACACCATGCGTGATCGGCAGCACCGGGCGCAGGGTACCGCCGTTGGCGTCGTAGGTGGCATCGACCATCTCACCATCGACCAGCAACTGGGCACCGGCCACTTGCTGCGGCAAAGCACCAATGACCAGGTAGGGGCGGGTCTCACGGGTGATGTCGTCGGTGGAACTGATGCCGCTGTCCGAGGCGGCATGCAAGTCTGGCGCAGCCGATGGGGCCGTCGGTGCGCTTTGGTCAAGGGTGTAAGCCAGCTGGCTGACAAGACCCAGGTTGCCGGCAAGGTCTTGCACTTGAAAGCGCACTTGCCCTGTGCCGGCATTGAGCGTGACGCCTGCCCAACTGAAACCAGTGCCGCTGACACTGGTGGTGATGTCGGTCCACGTGATGCCGCCGTCCATGCTGGCACGCAGGGTTTCTCGGCTGCCCAACGCGGCATTCAAGCTGCCGCTGAGGGTTTGGCTGGCGATGTTGGTGATGCGGTCGGTCGTGCTGACACCCGTGTCTTGGCTGAGGCTCAGGCCGGTCACTTGCGCAGTCGGTGCGCTGGTGTCCACCGCGATGGTCTTGACGCTGCTGCCTTGGCTGCGGTTGCCTGCTGCGTCTTCGACGTAGGTGACATATTCATAACGGTGGCCGTCTTGCAAAGCGCGGTCGCCCACGCTCCAGCTCAGGCCTGTGGGCTTGAGGCCTTCGGGGCCCGTGATTTTGACCAAAGCACCGGGGTTGTTCGGGTTGGTGACGTCGCGGCGGTAGACCACCACGCGCGCGTCGTCTGTGAGCTGCGCGTTGAGCGTGCCGCTGAGGTAGGGGCTGGTGTCGTCGGAGACCGCCGCCGTGCTCGCCCAAAGCTCCCCGGTCAAGCGACCGGCATCGTCCAAGGCGCCTTGGAGTGAGCCACGCATGGTGGGGGCTGTCAGGTCCACCACCAAGTCGGTGAAAGCGTAGGTGGCGGTGATGCCTTGTGCGGCACCTTGATGACCTGCGAGTTGTATGGTGTATTGGTAAGCGCCCTCGCTCCAGGCGTTGGCGTCCACGGTGAAGGTAAAGGCACCCGTGCTGGTGTTGTAGCTGGTGATGGTGGCAGCCACTGGCGCGTTGTTGGCGTCGCGCACATGGATGCTGAAATCAGTGGTGGTGATGGCGGCCATGATGGCCACGCTGCTGACGATCTTGCCAGAGACGCTGACCACGGCCGTGTTTTCTTGGGCGTTGATCATGTCGTCTGCGGCCACAAAATCAGGCGCAATGGACGCGACGACAGCCGTGAAGTTCCAGCCGCCCACGCCCGTGGCCACCTGACCGGAAAACGGCTCTTGGTTGCTGTCTTTGAATGCGCCCGCGTCAATGGTGACGTAGTAGCCACGGCCCAGGGTGAGTCCGGGCAGGGTGACGTAGATGTCGTTTTGTCCGTCACCCTCAATGCTGACATCGCTGCTGGTCACAGGCACTGTGGCCAGCAGGTTGTTGTTCATGTCATAGAGTTTGACAGCGCCGGTGGCACCCTTTGTGACCGCCTTGGAAAACACCAGGTTCAGCGTGGCGTGGCCCGTGGTGTCGTTGGCCAATACGGTGCCGTCGGCAGGAATAAATTCTTTGATGTAGGGCCCAGACAGGTCATCGGCCGTGGCGCTGCGGCTGTTTTTCGCCGAGTTGCCAGCACCGTCGGTGACGGTCAACAACAATTCGCTGATGGCACCCGGGGCGCGCATGGCGTTGAGCTCTGCATTGCTGGGCACATAGCGCCATGAACCATCGGGCAAGGTGGTGATGGTGCCTGTTACAGGCACGCCTGCAATGCTCAGGCTGACGGTGCTGCCCACTTCATAGGTGCCCGTGAAGCCACCCACGGCCACGTTGGTGATGAGGGTGCTGGCCGGTGCACGGGTGTCGACTGTGACAGCCAAAGCGGGACTGGCATCGCTGCGGTTGCCCGCTGCGTCGATGAAGCGGTAGCTCACTTGGTGCGCACCATCGGCCAATTCGGCGTTGGCTTGCATGGTGTTGGACAGGCTTTTGAATCTGGCCGCCACGACAGCGCCGTTGACCCACATTTCTGCGGACACAGCACCGGCGGTAAGGTCTTGAATGTCAAACACCGGACGCGTTGTGCGCGTGATGTTGTCGTCGTCGATCAGAGAGTCAGACGTGGCCTGCAGGTCGGTCGCTTGCGTGGGGCCTGCCGGTGCCGAGGTGTCCAAAAGCACCCGCTGACTGATTGTGGGGCCTTGATTGCCTGCGGGGTCGATGACCTGAAATTGCAGCGTGGATGAACCCAGGGGTAAAGTCACGTCACGCCAGTTAAGGCTTGTCCCGTTCACAGAAGAAGTGATGTCCACCCAGGTGGTGCCGTTGTCCATCGATGCCCGCATTCTCTCGCCAAAGTTCAATGGCGCACTGAGGTTGGCGCGTACCGTTTGCGATGCCACTTGCGTGACCCAGTCGGTGCTGCTGGTGCCGGTGTCGTTGCTCAAAGACAGTGATTGCAACACGGCCGTGGGGGCGGTGCTGTCAATGTCAATCTCCAGGGGCGCGCTCTCACCCCCCAGGTTTCCCGCAAAGTCGACGTAGCGGAAACTGATGTTCTGCGTCCCATTGCCCAATGCCAAGCTGGGTCGTAACACGCCTGTTGCCGCGTCGTAGGTGGCCTGCACAGGGGCACCGTCCACCAGCAATTGGACCGTCATGCCGGCTTCTGGCAAGCTGCCGATCTGAAAGCCAGGGCGGGTCTGGTTGGTCAGGTTGTCGCTGTTGTTGGCGCTGTCATCGCTGGCCAGCAAGTCGGCTCGGTTTTGCGGTGCGGCTGGTGGCGTGGCGTCGTAGCGGACATCAACCGAGTCGGCATGGTCCGGATCGATGTAGGCGCGCACAGTCAAAGTGTCACCTTCCTGCACGCCCAAGCTGGCCAGCTTGCCAGGCAAGGTCACGTCCCAGCGGCCATCGCCACCCACCACTGCTTTCAGATTCAGATTGGGCAGTTCCACGCCATTTTTCAAAACGGTGATGCGAACTTGACTGCCTGCTTGTGCATGTTCTGATGTGCCGCGGATGGTCACAGGCTCCAGGCCTTCAGCCGCATTGATCCAAGGGCGAAGGATGGTGACCTCAGGGGGCGTGACAGGGTTGAGTGGGTCGTTGTCGTCACGGTAATCCTGCAGCGACTCGGCCATCATTTGCTTGACCGTGTCCGGGCGTTCGTTGTTGACGGCCGCCAGCAATTTACCGAGCCCCCCTTCCAGGTTGCCCGGCACCAGACGAGAAAGCGATGCGAGCTTTTCGCCATAGAGCTTGGCCTGAACATCGAGGGTGGTTTGAAAGGCCTGGTCATTCACCGCCACTGGCAGCACTTTGACAATATCGGCCACACCCAAAATGGTGCTCAGCTTCTGGTTGGCTTCGCGAATATCTGACAAGTCAGATGCGCTTTGCAGCACTTGTCCGACCTGGCTCAGAACTGCAGGCGTGAATGCAGACTGGTCAGCCAAGTCCAGCACCGCAACCCCAGCCATGCGCAACGCCAATTCGGTAAAGGGGGTAATCGCCAGGTAGTTGCGCCCCTTTTCTATCGTGGTCACAGCCCGCAATGCGGCGTTTTCGAGTTGGATGAGGCCGGCAACTTCGTCGTAGTATTCAACCGCCACCGCATCGGTGTCCTTGTCCCAAAGCACAGCCATGAGCGTGCCGGTGTAATTCGCAAAGTCGAGCTCTACACCGGTGACGACTTCTACCAAAGCGGTTCCATTGTTCACCTTGGAATAGTGAATCACCACCTCGCCGTTCAAGGGTGTATTGACTGTTTTGGTCAGGTTGCCCAGCGCATCCCAGCTCAGTTCGAGCAATAAACCCGTGGTGCCTATATAAGACAGGGTCATGCCGTTTTTCTTGAACGGACCTGAGGCCATGGCCGTCTGCAGGCTGATCGATTCGTCCTTGTCTTTGGACGATTGCGTGGCCAGCATCACCGCAGCAGCGCCCAAGCCCAATTTGAGCCATGCGCCAGGATCTTGCGGCCCCCACAGGCCCCCTTTGCGGTCATCGCATTCTTGGTTGGATGTGGTGGGTGTTTTGCATGCGTCGGTGGACACGGGTGCAGCACTTGGCATGGCCGTATTGGCCTGTGCCAAGGTCCACTCCTGCGGCACATGGCTTGCCGTTTCCGACTCGGGTTTGACCTCTGACTCAAGGCCAGCCGTTTCCTCCGCTTTGGAAGTTGCCATGGCTTTTTTGGCTTTGGCGGCGACACGAACATCCTGCTGCTGCACCATCTTTTCGTCACTGATCACCAAGTCTGACAACACCGCTTCGGGCTGGACATGCGTCGGTTTGGCACGCCCCTTTTGGAGTTGCCCCTTGGCGACGCCTGTTGCCTTGTCTGGAGTGGGTGTCATCGCGGGAGGTGTGGGGGCTTTGGCGCTCATGGCTTGATCTCCGGGAAGAATTGAAATGCATTGAAATGGTCAGACAAACATCGAAATTTCGATGTTTTTGACATATTTCAAGATTTGATCACAGGGAAAACAGCCAAAACTAACGAGAACTGATGGATCGTTTTGCAACATTGGCTGACCTCAAGCGCCGTGCACAGGGCAGCGACTTGGTCAGTGGGGGCGGCAAGTTTGGGGCTGTCTTTGGCCTTGCACTTTTCAAGGGCGCTGGAACTGACGCCACCCCTTTGCGCCAGGCTTGCAGCCGTCAGAGCCGGCTGTGGAGGCGGTGATGAAAAAACACGCCTTTGGTGCGAGAGACCCCATCAGTGGCACCAACGCAGGTGCGCGAGCCCAAGACAAAATTCGGGCGCTTCAGGGGACGCCCAGTCGTTAAGGCAAGGGGGCTGGCCCTTGACTTTTTTTGGCAAAAAACTTCTTGATTTGCAGCAGCGAAACCATTTGCGTATAAATGGCCGCCAGATACCCATGTTCTCTGAGGGACAAAAATTGTTCGTCGCTCAATTGGGACAGACGGTTTTCATCGATCAGAAAAACCCCATCAAATCGGTTTGAGCCGTTTGGTGTGTTGATTTGCAGGTTGCCCGGCACCAGCAAATCGAGTTCTTGCAGTTTGATGGTGAATTTTTCGGCAAACAGCTCGGAGTTGTACATTTCGACCAAAAAGGAACGGATTTTTTTCAAAAACTCGGTTTCCTGGCCATCACTGCCGAAAAGAGGCTCACCTTTTTCTTGGCTCAAGTTTTGGCTGTTGGCATCAAAGCAAATGATCATGCCCTCACGCCCTGGCACTGTCGCTAAGCCGAACGGGTAGCGGCGGAAGGCGCCGGGCACATAGGTCCCCGCGCTCCATGCACCCGCGGCATCCACGAAGAGGTTTTCTCCAACTTCCAGGCCCAGCAAGGCCACAGGATGAAACTGCTCAGAGTCTGGTTTTTTGACAAACACGATGGGGTAATGGGCAGAGCACTCTGGAAACTCATGCAGCACAAGGGATGTCAAATGTGTGTTTTTTGCAAACCCATAGCCATGGACCGGGTTGATTTTCAAATTCGCATGGGTTTGCGAACTCAAGGCTTCGAATTTTGTGTTCATGGTTATTTTTTTGGTTTTTCTTTGACCGCAGCTAGGGCCTTGATTTTATCGCCCACAATTTTTTGCTCGACCAATTTGTCCACATTTTGAATGATTTGACTCATGGGCGGCGTTGCCAAAGGCCGGGTTTCTCTCAGGCCAATCACATGCCACAGGTTTTGCGCCTTGACGGGCACAGGGTGGACTTGCCCAATGCTCAAACCCTTGGCCGCCGACCGAAAGCCTGGCATCAACATGGTGATGTTGACCCAATCGGTTTTTTGAAGATTGATATTGGTCTCGGGCTTCATGCCCATTTTGAAATCAATCGCATCCCAATTCGCGTTCGCCTTCAAAGCCTCGATGGTCTTTTTGGCATCCTCCTCGTCAGTCAACACCAAATGCTGAAAACGGTATTCGGTGTTGCCCAACAAAGCCACCAGTTCGGCATAAGCCGCCTCGCGTTGTGCGGTCGTGATGGGGTTGCTCTTGAGCAAGCTTTGCTCCCAAAACCGCATGTAAATCGCCTCCTGGGCCGCTTTGACAGCCGCTTTGACCTCGCTGGATTTTTCGAGCTCCATTTGACGCGCGTCTTGCAAGACGAGTTGCTTCAACCTTTGCGGCGAAATGGCGTCGTTTTGGGCATGGG
>CAMCNQ010000180.1 GCA_945875955.1 Limnohabitans sp. Rim8
TGAACGATTAACATGCAGGTCTGAATGGATACCAAGATTTTATGCCATTAACCGACCGATTGGTCGGTTTTACCGTTTTCAAACCATGCTGATCCAACCCTCTCAGGCCGATGTGCGGCGTTTTTTTTGTGGCGTCTACGCCAAGGCCAAAACCGCTGCAGCGCTGGAGCCCATGGAAATCTTGGTCAGCCAATGGATAAACGAACACCCCGAATACCACGCCGAGCTGGCCGATGTCGACGCCGCGCTGGCCAAGATGCACCAGGTCGAGCCCGGAAAAGAAAACCCTTTTTTGCATTTGTCCATGCACCTGTCCATCAGCGAGCAATGCAGCATTGACCAGCCTCGGGGCATTCGACAAGCGGTGGAATTGCTGACCCACAAACTCAATTCACTGCACCATGCCCACCACCAAACCATGGACTGCCTGGGCCGCATGGTGCACGAGAGCCAACGCGCAGGCCGCATGCCCGATGGGGCGGCCTACATCGACTGCGTGCAACGCCACGCCACCAAAGACTGAGCCTGAACGGCTTCTGGTCCCGAAGGGCCCCAGCAGGACCTCACCCTGCCCCAGCCGCAAATGTCGGGGTCAGGCCGACAGCTGCGCCTGAAGGTGCGCCAAGATGCCATGGGCCGCCACCTGGCTGGCTTGCCCATCGCGGCGGTGCTGGTACTCCACATGGCCTTCTTTGAGGCCCCGGTCACCAATCGTGACGCGGTGCGGCACCCCAATGAGTTCCCAGTCGGCAAACATGGCACCGGGTCGCTCGCCCCGGTCGTCCAAAATCACATCCACCCCAACGGCCAACAAATCGGTATACAGTCGCTCGGCCGCGCTTTTGACTTCGGCACTGCGGTCCATGCCAATGGGGCAAATCACCACAGTGAAAGGCGCGATCGCGTCGGGCCAGATGATGCCGCGAGCGTCATGGTTTTGCTCGATCGCGGCAGCTGGCAAGCGGGTGATGCCGATGCCGTAGCAGCCCATTTCCAGAAATTGGGGCTTGCCGTTCTCGTCCAAAAATGTGGCATTCATGGCCTTGGAATATTTGTTGCCCAAGTAAAAAACATGCCCCACTTCGATGCCACGCTCGATCGCCAACTCGCCTTGTCCATCGGGTGAGGGGTCGCCCACCACCACGTTGCGAATGTCGGCCACCATGGCCGGTTCTGCCAGATCACGGCCCCAGTTGACGCCAGTGATGTGAAAACCTTCTTCGTTGGCGCCACAAATCCAATCGGCCATCACCGCCACCTCGCGGTCGGCCACCAGGTGGACTGGCTTCTTCAAGTTCAATGGCCCCAGATAGCCCGGTTTGCAAGCAAAGTGGTCTTCGATCTCGCTCAAGGTGGCAAAGCGGAAACCGCCTTCCATGCCGGGCAACTTGCCGACTTTGACTTCGTTCATGTCGTGGTCGCCGCGCAGCAGCAGGAGCCAGACCTTTGATTTCAAGATCTCGCCCTGTTCGTTCAGGGTATCGGTGGCCAGCACCAAAGACTTGACGGTGGTCGACAGCGGCACCTTCAGCAAGGCGGCGACATCTTCGCAAGTGCTTTGACCGGGCGTGGCGGTTTTCGTCAGCGCTTGATCGGCCGCACCGCGTGGCTGGCTGGGGGCCAGGGCCTCGGCTTTTTCCATGTTGGCCGCATAGCCGCTGCTGGGGCAATAAACAATGGCGTCTTCACCAGTGGCCGCAATGACTTGGAATTCCTCTGACAAATCACCGCCAATGGCACCGCTGTCAGCGGCCACGGCGCGGTAGGTCAGGCCAAACCGGTCAAAGATACGGCGGTAGGCATCGGCCATGACCTGGTAGCTTTGCTTGGCACTGGCCCCATCGCGGTCAAAGCTGTAGGCGTCTTTCATGGTGAATTCGCGCCCACGCATCAAACCAAAACGGGGGCGACGCTCGTCGCGAAATTTGGTTTGAATTTGGTAGAAATTTTTGGGCAACTGCTTGTAGCTGCGCAGCTCCTGCCGCACCACATCCGTCACCACTTCCTCGCTGGTGGGCTGGATCACAAAATCGCGGCCATGGCGATCCTTGATGCGCAACAACTCCGGGCCCATTTTTTCAAAGCGACCCGTCTCCTGCCACAGCTCGGCCGGTTGCACCACCGGCATGCTCATCTCGATGGCACCGGCGCGGTTCATCTCTTCTCGCACGATGGCTTCAACCTTGCGGATGACGCGCAAGCCCATGGGCATGTAGTTGTAAATGCCTGCGCCCAGCTTCTTGATCAGACCGGCGCGCGTCATCAATTGGTGACTGACGATTTCGGCGTCTGCAGGCGCTTCCTTAAGGGTGGAAATGAGAAATTGGGAAGCTTTCATCGCAAGGGACAATCAAATCAAAAGGGATACTAGGGAAACATCCAAGAGCCGCGGGCATGTCGCCGTGCATAATGGACACAATTTAAAATTTGGGGTTGATTATGCTTGACCGTGAAGGCTTTAGGCCCAACGTCGGCATCATTCTGCTCAACCAGAGAAACCAGGTTTTCTGGGGCAAACGCATACGCACCCACAGCTGGCAATTTCCTCAAGGTGGCATTGACCGGGGCGAGAGCCCTGAACAGGCCATGTTCAGAGAATTGCACGAAGAAGTGGGCCTCCATCCGGAGCATGTGCGCATTGTGGCCAGAACCCGTGACTGGTTGCGTTATGAAGTGCCAGACCGCTTTATCCGCAGGGATGCCCGCGGCTTTTACAAAGGCCAGAAACAAATCTGGTATTTGCTGCAGATGGTCACGCATGACCACCACCTGAACCTGCGCGCCACCGACCACCCCGAGTTTGACGCTTGGCGCTGGAACGACTACTGGGTACCGCTGGACGTGGTGGTGGAATTCAAGCGCGGCGTTTACGAAATGGCGCTGACCGAACTGGCCCGCTTCTTGCCGCGCAACGAACGGCCAAACCGCTTTTTGCGCGCCGGTCTTCGTGCACCTCGTGAGGGCCACGATCTGGACAGCGGTCCCGGCGAGATGCAGCAACCGGCGCACATGGAGTTGCCGCCAGGCTCCAGCTTTGACCCCAACCCCCAAGGCTGATTGAACCTAAATCCGGCATTTGGACACGGCCAAGGGGCTGACGAAGCAGGTCTCTGGCCAGGCGCGAGTGCCCCCCGGACTGCCTGTCCGGGGGGTGCGAGCAACAACGCCAGAGGCCTGAAGCGGCAGACCTGCGGCCGTGCAGCGCTTGACCCATGAGGTGAAGACCGTCGTGGGCGCAGGTGTTTGATTCATCAAGTGTTGAAAGCGCAAGCAAGCGGCCAACTGCCCGATTCAGGTTGAAGGCCTGAGTGAGGGGCCAAGGTGCGGACTGAAAGATGGTCTGGTTTGCGGTCTGTTGGCTCGGTTCACCAAGGATAGGCAGCGACCTGCGGGCTCGGCGGGATGCCTCAACCGAGGCCGCTCCACCCCTCTTCAGCGGGTGAGGATCATATTGTCTCTGTGCACCATTTCTGGCTCGGCCATATAGCCCAGCAAAGTGGCGAACTCGTGGGACGGCTTGCGGCACAGCATGCGGGCTTCGGCACTGGCGTAATTGGCCAGGCCGCGGGCAATTTCAGCGCCGTGTTCATCCCGGATGGCAATCACGTCACCGCGCGAGAACTCCCCACTCACGCCGTTCATGCCAATCGGCAACAGGCTTTTGCCTTCGGTCAACACTTTGTGGGCTGCCCCCGCATCCACCGTGACCGAGCCACGCAGCTGCAGGTGGTCGGCCATCCATTGTTTGCGCGCTTGCTGTTTGGCCGTTTGCGCCACCAGCAGCGTGCCCATGTTTTCACCCTCACACAGACGCAGCAAAGCGTCGGGCTCGCGGCCCCAGGCGATGACGGTCGACGCACCCGAGCCTGCGGCACGCTTGGCCGCCAAAATTTTGGTGATCATGCCGCCTTTGCCAAGGCTTGAACCGGCCCCACCGGCCATGGCTTCCAAGGCCGCATCGCCCGCGAGGGCTTCGTGCACAAAGGTGGCCGAAGGGTCTTTGCGGGGATCGGCGGTGTACAGGCCTTTTTGATCGGTCAAGATGATCAACACATCGGCCTCAATCAAATTCGCCACCAAGGCCCCCAAGGTGTCGTTGTCGCCGAACTTGATCTCGTCGTTCACGACGGTGTCGTTTTCATTGATGACGGGCAACACTTTGTGAAGCAGCAAAGTCAACAAAGTGGAGCGGGCATTGAGGTAGCGCTCGCGATCGGCCAAATCGGCATGGGTGAGCAAGACCTGGGCGCTGCCCATGCCGTTTTGCCGCAATTTGGTCTCGTACATTTGCGCCAAACCCATCTGTCCCACCGCTGCGGCCGCTTGCAAAGCCGGCACCTCGCTCGGGCGGGTGGCCCAACCCAGGCGCTTCATGCCTTCGGCAATGGCCCCACTGGAGACCATGACCACTTCTTTGCCTTGGGCGCTGAGCAGGGCCAGTTGTCGGCACCACTCGCCAATCGCCACTTCGTCCAGCCCACGCCCTTCGTTGGTGACCAGGCTGGAGCCCACTTTGACCACGATGCGGCGGGCATCTCGAAGCAGGGTGGATATGGCAGGGTTTGTCATGCGCGTGAATGGGGAGTGGCCTGGGTCAGGCCTTGGTTGGCAGCGAAGGCTTGCAAAGTTTATTCTGAAGGCAGTGCTTTGAACCTGGGGTCTTCGGCATCGGGTGCTTGCGGCGGGTCTTGCTCTTTGAAGCGGGGGTCGATGTCGACTGGCCCTTGCTCAATGATTTGCTGAGCCCGGATGTGTTTGTAGATTTCTTTGATCAGCGGCTCGCAGCCTTCACGGGTCAAGGCTGAAATCTGGAAAACCGGTCCTTTGTAGCGCATGCGCTTGATGAAATCTTTGACACGCGCTTCGCGCTCTTCGGCCGGCACCATGTCCAGCTTGTTGAGCACCAACCAACGGGGCTTGTTGTACAAGCCCTTGTCGTATTTTTTCAGCTCGGCCACGATGGCTTTGGCCTGCTGCACCGGATCGACATTATCGTCAAACGGCGCAAAGTCCACCACATGCAGCAACAAGCGCGTGCGCTGCAAGTGGCGCAAGAACAGGTGGCCAAGGCCCGCGCCTTCCGAAGCGCCTTCGATCAGCCCGGGCACATCGGCCACCACAAAGCTTTGCTCGGGGCCCACACGCACCACACCCAAGTTGGGGTGCAAGGTGGTGAATGGGTAATCGGCGATTTTCGGACGGGCGTTGGACACAGCCGCGATGAAGGTCGACTTGCCCGCGTTGGGCATGCCCAGCAAACCCACGTCGGCCAGCACTTTCAGCTCCAGCTTGAGCTCTTTCTTTTCGCCCAACCAGCCCGGTGTCTTTTGGCGAGGCGCACGGTTGATCGCGCTTTTGAAGCGCATGTTGCCAAAACCACCGTCACCCCCCTTGGCGATCATGATGGTTTCACCTGGCACCAGCAATTCATACAGCACTTCGCCGGTTTCGGCGTCGGTGATGATGGTGCCCACGGGCATTTTCAGAGTGACGTCGTCGCCCGCAGCGCCGAACATGTCCGAGCCCATGCCGTGCTGACCCCGCTTGGCATCATGCCGACGCGAATAGCGGTAATCGACCAAGGTGTTCAGGTTGATGTCGGCAAAGGCAAACACATGCCCGCCGCGACCCCCGTCCCCCCCGTTCGGGCCACCAAATTCTTTGTATTTTTCATGGCGGAACGAGACGCAGCCGTTCCCGCCGTCACCTGCGGAGATGTCAATATAGGCTTCGTCAACGAACTTCATGGATTTTCCAGTGTAGCTTGGGGGTTCAACTTCAATTTTCCAGCGAACCAGAATGCGAAAAGCCCCGGCTTGCGGGGCTCCTCTGCGCAATGGGCGAAACGGGCTTAAACAGCTGGCGTCACGTTCACCATGTGCTTGCTGAGCTCACCTTTGGTCGAGAACGACACATGGCCGTCGACCAAAGCAAACAAAGTGTGGTCTTTGCCAATGCCCACATTGCTGCCGGCATGGAACTTGGTGCCACGTTGGCGAACAATGATAGCGCCTGCGCTGATCAGTTCACCACCGAAAGCCTTGACGCCGAGCATTTTTGGCTTGGAATCACGACCGTTGCGCGTAGAGCCGCCGCCTTTTTTCTGTGCCATGACCTGTTCTCCTCAGGCAGAGATCGCGCCGATTTGCAGTTCGGTGAACTGCTGACGGTGACCCTGACGTTTCTGATAGTGCTTGCGACGGCGCATCTTGAAGATGTGCACTTTGTCGTGCTTGCCATGTGCCAAAACTGTGGCTTTGACTGTGGCGCCGGACACCAGGGGCGTGCCGATCTTGAGTTCAGCGCCGGTACCGACGGCCAAAACTTGATCAATCACGATTTCCTGGCCAACGTCCGCAGCAATCTGTTCTACTTTAATTTTTTCGCCAGCGACAACACGATACTGTTTGCCACCGGTTTTTATGACCGCGTACATAAATGACCT
>CAMCNQ010000181.1 GCA_945875955.1 Limnohabitans sp. Rim8
TTCATCCTGGAAAACCAACTTCGCGGGCATCACCGTCAAGGGCGACTTGCCAAAGCCACCACTTGACGCAACACACCACAAGTCTTGGCGACTTCTGCTTCCGTCAAAGTCGGGTGCACCAAAAACATGATCGAGGCATCGCCCAACAACTTGGCCGCAGGCAGGCGCTCCTGGGGTCGCCAGCCTGTTCCGTCAAATGCCTTTTCCAGATAAACCTCTGAGCAAGACCCCTGGTAACAAGGCACGCCCTCGGCGTTGATGGCCTCCACGATTCGGTCTCGCGACCAGCCCGGTGCCAAAAATTCGGCCTGCACATAGACATAGCACTTGTAATGGGCATGTTCACAAGCAAGCCCTTGGGCCCGACAAGCGCCGGGACAGCTTGCACACTTGACTTGCGGCGCACTCAGAGAAGAAAACTCACGACACGCCGCCCAAATGGCCTCGGCATTGCGCTTGCGCGCAGCGGCCCAGTGGGGCATTCGCCGCAACTGAATCCGCCCAATCACCGCCTGCATCTCCAGCATGCGCCAGTTGGTGCCAAAACCCTCATGCAACCAACGAAAGCCCGGCGGGTGCTGGCGTTCATAGACGGCCTCAAAACTTTTGCCATGGTCTTTGTACGCCCACATGGCTTGCCACAGCGATTTGTCGTTTGTGGTCACCATGCCGCCCTCACCACCGGTGGTCATGATCTTGTCTTGGCAAAAGCTCCAAGCCCCCACATGGCCAATGCTGCCCACGCGTCGGCCCTTGTAACTTGCGCCATGCGCCTGCGCGCAATCCTCAATCACCTTCATGCCATGCTGCTCGGCCAGCGCCATGATCGGGTCCATGTCGCAAGGCCAGCCTGCCAAATGCACGCAAATCACGGCCTTGGTCCGGGGTGTCAAGACCGCCCCAATCGTGCGCGCCGAAATATTTCCGGAATCCATCTCTACGTCGGCAAATACCGGCACCGCTCCCGCATTCACCACGCAGGAAATCGACGCAATGAAGGTACGCGGCGTCACCACCACTTCGTCACCGGGACCAATGCCCAAAGCCTTGAGCGCCACATCCAGCGCCAGCGTGCCATTGGCCAAAGCGACCGCGTGCGAGGTGCCACACCAAGCGGCAAAGTCTTTTTCAAACTCGCGGGTCTCTGTGCCCGTCCAGTAATTGACCTTGTTGGACATCACCACTCGGTGCACCGCATCGGCCTCTTCGGCGGTAAAACTGGGCCAAGTAGAAAAAGGGGTGTTCAGCATCTTGCGCTTTTCATTTTTTGATCAAAGGCCGGGCCGGATTACCCGCCACCGTCACGCCCGGCGGGACGCTCTTGGTCACCACCGCGCCCATGCCGACCATTGCACCACGGCCTATGACCAAAGGCGCACCAGGCAAACCCTGCTTGATGACGGCGCCCGCACCGATGTAAGCATGGTCTTCGATGTGCACATTGCCGTTGCACATCACGCCCGGCGCAAACGTGACAAAGTCGCCAATCACGCAATCGTGCTCCACATAGCTGTAGAGATTGGCATGGAAATGTCGGCCAATGCGGATATTGCTGGTCAGCGTGACAAATGGGCTCAGCACCGCGCCTTCGCTCAAAAAAACATCGTCGAGCTGCACCACATTGGCCGCACGCACCTCGAAGAACTTCACCCCATCGGCCGCACAGCGCTCCACCAGCTTTTGGCGCACCTGGCTACTGGAAATGGCCACATTCACATGGCGTGAGCTCGCAGGCTCAGCCATCCACTGGGCATAAGTCAAGAGCCGTTGCCCGTTCATGACATGCGCACTTGGTTGGTCATCTACAAACACCAGATCGGCCAAACCGGCCTCCAAATCGGCGTGCAGCTGCTGCCGCACCAAAGGCAACACCCCACGACCGCAACCACTGGCGCCAAAAATGGCAAAACGTTTCATTTGTTCAGCCCATATTCATTGCGTTTTCGAACCACCACTACACCGCCACTTGCGCCAAAAAGCCGCGCGGGTTGGCGGAGAACTGAGGGAAGTTTTCCAGGGTCACGATCACCCGCAAGGCCTGCGGCACCAGTGCGCAAAATGCCGCCAATCCCTTGGCCGACTTTTTGCGACCAGACTTCACCTCAATGGCGTAAAGCGCATCACGGTACTGGTACACAAAATCCACCTCGTCATTGCGCTCGCGCCAATAAAAAACTTGACCCGGCTGTTGCAGCAACTCGGCCCCCACCGCCAGCTCAAAAGCGCGCCCACGCTGCTCGGCGTTTTGCCTCACATTCACACCAGCGGCCATGCTGTAAAGCGCCGGGCAAGCCGGCAACATCTTGGGGCTGGAACTGCGCGCCAACCATGCCTTGGGTGAATACTTTTGCAGCGCGTGCAACAAAAACGCTCCGCCATACAAATCGATGTAATGCTTGATCAAATCGGTATTGCCTTTGTCCTGCAACTGGCCCAGCAGCTTGGTATAGCTGATCTCTTGTGCCGGATAGGCACACAAAATTTGGAAAGCCTGGCGGAACAAAACCGGGTTCGCCACTTTTTGGCTTTGCAAAATGTCCTTGCCAATCACCGCCTCCACAATCGCGTCCTTCATGTAGGCAAACCAGCGGTCAGGATCTTCCTCCAAAGCCACCGCCCCCGGGTAACCGCCAAACGCCAAATAGCGCGACAAGTCGTAACCAAAAGCCACCTGCAGCTCTGCAAACGTCCAGTGGTGCACCCGCAGCAACTCAAATCGCCCCGCCAGACTCTCTGTGACCCCGGCCTGAATCTGCAATGCGCTCGAACCCAGCAACAACACCCGCAGCCGCCCCGGTTGTGCATCCCACAGCGCCTTGATCGATTCGGGCCAATTGACCACCTTCTGAATCTCGTCAATCACCAACAAAGCGCCATCGCCCAACAAAAGCGCCTGCTGCCATTGCGCCAGCAACCAATGGCGGTCACTCACCAACACATCGTCGGCATTGGCGTAATGGTGAGGCCACGACCCTTGCGCCAGCAACTGACGCACACCCGTTGTCTTGCCTACTTGACGCGGCCCCGCCAGCACCTGAATCAACGGCTGTTGTTCCGCAAAGCGCATGGCCAGAGTGCCCACAAAAGGGCGTTGATAGGGCGTGGACACGAAATATTTACAATTTACTAGATCGGTCTATTGTATTTGATAGACTCATCTAGCGCCACGACATTAAGCTTGGGCGTGTTGCCTTCAAACTTTGACATCGTTGCCTCCCCTTCAGCACTGATGCCATCGCGCACCAGCACCTTGCGCACTGTCATCCACAGTATCTTGATGTCCAGCCAAAAGCTCTGGTGGTCGACATACCAAACGTCCAATGCGAACTTGTCTTGCCAGCTGATGGCATTGCGGCCATTGACCTGCGCCCAGCCCGTGATGCCGGGGCGCAACGCATGTCGGCGCGCTTGCTCAGGGTTGTACAGCGGCAAATATTCCATCAACAAGGGCCGTGGGCCCACCAGGCTCATTTCACCGCGCACCACGTTCCACAACTCGGGCAATTCATCCAAGCTGCTGGCGCGCAAAAAACGGCCAAAAGGGGTGAGCCGCTGCGCATCGGGCAGCAAAGCGCCCTCAGGGCCACAGGCATCAGTCATGGTGCGGAATTTGACCATCTCAAACGGCTTGCCGTTCAGACCGGGGCGCACTTGGCGAAAGAACACCGGGCTGCCCAGTTTGCGGTGAATCAACCCAGCCAGCAAAAGCAATGGCAAGGCCAGCAGCAACAAAGTCAGCAACGCAACTAGCAAGTCAAAAGGGCGCTTCATGCTCAATTTCAAGTGTTTAAGCCCTAAATCGTTTTGTTCAGCATGATGCTCAAGTACTGCTGGGCCAGTCTGGAGTAACTTCTGTTTTCCAGCAACCAAGCCTTGCCTCTGGCACCTATCTCCAGGCGCTTTTCTTCCGACAAACCAGCATACCGCTGTATTTCTTGCATAAGTGCGTGCACATCACCAGCAGGTACATAGGTGCCGCAATCGGCCTCATTGACCATCGATGGATAGCCTGTATAAGAAGCCACCACGGGTTTGCCCGCCATCATGTAATCAATCACTTTGTTCAGGGACTGGCCATATCGCCACACCTTGGACTCATGCACAGAAAAATACAGCAAATCGCACTTGGCCAAAACAGATTGAACCATGGCCTTGGGCACGCGTGGGGCAAAGGTCAAATTGCTCAAATGGGCATATTGCTTGCGGTAAGTCTCGCGCAAGTCGCCATCGCCCACCATCAAAAAATGGATGTTTGGATGGTCCTTCATGGCCTGAGCGCACTTTAAAAATGTATCCAGTGCGTTGGTGATGCCAATCGAACCCACGTGCGCCACCAAAAAATTACCCAAGGGGAAATAAGACGCCTCATAGTCAGCTGCAAGCGCCTCGGGTGCAGCGAAGGTTTCGGCCTCGACCCCCATAGGAATGCAGTGGGTCATCTTGGGATAACCCAGAACCTGTTGCACATGCTCTCCCAAATTGGGCATGGTGCCCACAATAGCATCGGCATATTTGTAGGCCCAGCACTCAATCAGGCTTAGGCCCCTGACAAACGGATTGGAGTTTTTAAAGCCACCCTCTTCGGTGAGTGTCAGAGGCCAAATGTCGCGCACCTCAAACACCAAACGGCACTTGTAGCGTGAACGCCACCACAGGCCATTCAATACCGTGAGCAACGAAAGGCTGGATACAACCACCACATCCGGCTTGGTCAATTTATGCAACGGCAGCCATAACAAACGCCACTCAAAGTGCAACCAACTCAAAATTCGGCGTGCTGACTTGGCCACCGAGTACTTAAACGTGCGCACCCACCAAAGCTGCATGCCATCGACTTCTTGAATCAAGAAATTACCCTGTAAAGGTGGCGGATCCGCCAGCAGGTTGGAGTCAGAAGTGATGATGGCGACCTGGTACCCCATTTGGGCCATTTCCTTCATCAACAAATAACCGCGGCCACCTGCAGTGCCACTGCCTGGTGGCGCGACATATTTAGAAACATACCAAATGCTGGCGCTCATTCGCCGCTCAATTCTTGCAAAGTTTGGGGATTGCATTGATAACTGGAATCACCTTGTCGAAGTCCATGCCAATCGCATCCAAGTACCACTTGATGTTCGGATACCGAGGGCGGTTTTCATCATCCACCAACACCAGCGCTGCTTCGCGGGTCATGTCTCCCTCACGAATCTGGTTGCTGCGGAAGGTGTCGTGTTCGGTAAAACCTGCCACGGTGTAATAAATGTAGTTGTAAATGGCAGCGGTTCCATCGCCAATGCGCCAGGTGGTGTTGGTGTCTGGGGCCGTTTCCCATTCGTATTGATTGATCAAGGTGTCGTCAATGGTCTGTTCGTCCCAACGCCAGAAATCGAAGATGTGGTAATAGTCCGTTTTCTTATTGAAACTGCGGTAATACTCCCCCGACAGGGTGTCCCACAGCGAACTGTTGAAATAGCCTGGGCTTTGAGACATGGCTTTCAAACGCAACCACTGGTAACGCAGTTGTTTCATGGCGCCATGCGAATACACGCGCTCTTCTTCGAAATCGGGCGGTACGCCCAAAAATCCAGCTTTGAAGTGCGTCACTTCCAGCGGGTTCACCCCCCATAAATTGAGCGAAATTCCGGTTTGCCGCTTGACCGTCTCAACATGACGGAAGAAATGCTTATCGCCAGATGTCAAGATGCTGACCATGCCCAAGTGAGGCGACTTGAGCCATGCCTGTAAATTCATGGCGATGTTGCGGCGCTTGAGCGCAATGTCATCGGCCACGATGATGTTTTCAATGCCCATCTGAGCGCACATGCGGCTGATGTTGCGACGGCCCAAGTCTGTCACCATACCCCAGTCATAGGTGTAGGTGATGGGCTTCATCTTCAGCTCTTTAGCGATCAAATGCAAACCATAGCAACTGTCACGTCCTCCAGAAAAAGGCACAATGCAATCGTCACCATGCGCACGCCGAAAAGGCTCAACCAAATTAAACAACTGCTCCACCGGCTTGGGCCTGTTGCGAGGCTTGTAATGATGGCAATAGTTACACACGCCGGCTTCGTCAAAGCGGATGTAAGGCATGGTTTCGGGCAAGATGCACCGCGAACAGCGCATCACGCTGTAGCGCTTGTATTCCAGCATAGCCTCTTCAGCCTTGTGTGTGCCCAAGCTGGGAATCAGGTTGGTCGTTCGCTCGGCATGCTCGTGAATGACGGGCTCTGTGGAAAAAACAGGAATGTCAAGTACCAATCCTTCAGCCCGTACCTGTGTCACCGCATCACAATTGAGCTGAGTCAACGGGTAGCTTTCTGATGCAAACAAATGCACCCCATTTTTTGAGCCGTGATAGAGGCTGCCATTGTTTGAAAACAAACACAGCTTGCCCAGCTTTGGCAGGGCCAA